>NZ_FNJS01000033.1:0-50402 GCF_900104405.1 Arthrobacter sp. ok909
GCCGGTGTGCGGCGCGAAAGCGTCGAGATCTTCACCAAGGTCTACTTCCCCACCGGCGAGGGCCGGAATGACCGCGGGCTGTCCCGCAAGCACATCACGGAATCCATCAACGGCTCGCTGAAGCGGCTGCAGACCGACTACGTGGACCTCTACCAGGCCCACCGCTACGACTACGAGACACCGCTGGAAGAAACCATGCAGGCCTTCGCCGACGTCGTCCGGGCCGGAAAGGCCCACTACATCGGAGTCTCCGAATGGACCGTGGACGAAATCCGCACCGGCGCCGCCCTCGCCCGGGAACTAGGCATTCAACTCATCTCCAACCAACCTCAATACTCCCTGCTCTGGCGGGTCATCGAAAAAGAAGTCGTCCCCACCTGCGAGGAGCTGGGACTGGGACAGATCTGCTGGTCACCCATGGCCCAAGGCGTCCTGACCGGAAAATACGTCCCCGGCCAGGCCGCCCCGGCAGCATCACGCTTCACAGGTCAGGACGGCAAACTCAAGTCCGACAACCGCTACCTGACCGAGGACATCCTCACCAGCGTCCAGCAGCTCAAACCGCTCGCCGCGGACGCCGGCCTGTCCATGGCCGCCCTCGCCGTCGCCTGGGTACTGCAAAACCCCAACGTCTCGGCAGCCATCGTCGGTGCTTCCCGCCCCGATCAGCTCATCGACACCGCCACCGGAGCCGGGGTAAAACTTGACCCCGCACTGCTGGCCAAAATCGATGACATCCTGGAACCGGTCATTGAACGCGACCCCACCAAGGTGGAATCCTTCAAAACGCGCCCGTGAGCCAAAAGCTGCCAGTACAGGGCACGTCGCCCAACAGGTAACCGTCAACCTGCACCCCTCCATCCCCGTGCGGATTAGCGTGGTGCGCGCCGGCGCCGGTGCGGGCCGCAGGCCAGCTCAGCCACGCCACCGCAGCCAGGCGAAGGTGGGCCGCGGCGGCGGTGGAACAGGGTGCGTTGGGCCGGTGGTGATCCCCGCTGCGGCCCGGCGCCGGCGCAGCTCCAGTGCCAGGCTCTCCTCGCCGCGGGCCATCGCCCAGCGGTGATTGGCAGCGAAACCGGGTTTGAGCAGCCAGCTGAGCCGCCGCAGCAGCGGCTTGGCGGCGCTGACGCGCCAGTCGTAGGTGATGACCGTTTCCGGCCCGTCCGGCTCAAAGGTCCAGCAGCCGGTGCCGTTGAGGTCGCCGGCGGCGGTGAGGGCGAAGCCGCGGCTGGTGACCGGCTCCGTGACCGTGAGCGTCCACCGGAGCGTGTAAGGCAGCCAGCCCTTCGTGTGGAGGCGCACGGGACGGGGAACGCCGGGCCCGGGTTCCGGACCGCCAGTCACCGGCTCGACGCTGAGATAGACGGACGGGCACCAGCGGGGCAGCGCGGTGGCGTCGCCGAGGACGGCCGCGACCTCCTCCGGCGTGCCCGCCACGCGCCAGACGGTCCGGAACTCGTAGTCTGTGCTGCCCATCGGGGCCTCCTGCTGGTGCCGTCGCGAGTCCAGTAGATGCGCACGACCGTACTCAGATACGGGGACGCGGTCAACGCAGTGCAGTAGGTCCACGTTTGCGGCGCAGGAAGTGGTTGACCCGAAGGAAGAATTCCGCGCCGTCGGACGCGGGGCCCTGCGGAAAGGCCCGAGCAGGACTCTCCAGCGGGGCAAGTCCCTGGTTTACAGCGGCCTTGGAGGCCCGCAAGGATGCCTGCGACATCGCGCTCCACCGCTCGGTCAGCTCGGACACTTCCCCGTGAGCACCTCCGGCGGGCACCACCGTGCTCACCAGACCGATCGTCAGCGCCTCCGCGGCGGTAAGCAGTCTTCCGCCGTACAGGAGATCCTTCGTCCGGGACGGACCGATCCGCAACGACATCCGGTTGGCGAAGGTCGGCGGAATGAGCATGCCCAGCCTTGCGATCGGCATGCCGATCTGCGCCGATGCATCTAGGACCTGAAGATCGCAGGCGAGGGCTAGCTGGCAGCCGGCACCTGTGGCTACGCCTTGCACCAGGGCCACCGTGGGAACGGGGATGGATTCGATGGCTTGGAGCGCCCCCTCGATGGCGGAGAAGGCGTCGGTCACATCGGCGCCGGTGGCGTCCCGCCACTCCCGCAGGTCCGAACCGGAGCAGAACGTCCCGCCAGTGCCGCGTATGACGACCGCCCGGACGGAGGGATCCGTCGACAGATTGCGCGCCGAGATTTCAAGCGCACGCCACTGGGGGGAGCTGAGCGCATTGAATCGTTCACCGGTGCCCACCTCCAAGACGGCGACCCGGCTGGCCGCGACCGTGGGCGGAAGATCAAGTTCTTGCTCTGCGGGGGCCGTCATTGGACCGCACCGCTCAGGCGCAGTGACTGGATCCGGTCCGCGTTCAGACCCAGCCCCGTCAGAACCTCATCCGTGTCCTGGCCCAGCATTGGCGGGGCCGTTCGGACGGACGGGGGCGTTCTCGTCAGCCGGACGGGGCAGCCCACCACTTTCATGGGGCCCGCGGTCGGGTGCACGAGCTCGGACACCATGTCGCGGGCAAGGACCTGCGGATCCCGCAAGGCCTGGTCCACGGTCTGGATGGGCCCCACCGGGACTCCCGTCGCATCCAGCACAGTTACCCATTCGGCGGTGGTCCGGCCCCGCATGATGTCTTCGAGCAGCGGAATCAGCGTTTCCCGCTGGGCAACCCGGGACGGGTTGGTAGCAAAGCGCTCGTCCGCGGCCAGATCGCTGCGGCCGACGGCGGCGGCATACTTGCGCCACAGGCCGTCATTTCCGACGGCGACCATGACGAATCCGTCCGCGGTGGGGAAGGCCTGGTACGGGGCGATGGTCGGGTGGGCCGATCCGTAGCGCTTGGGGATGTCCCCGCTGGCAAAGTACCCGCTTGAGACGTAGGTCAGCCAGGAGACGGAGCCGTCCAGCAGGCTTATGTCCACCCATTGACCCGCCCCGGTCCGCTGTTTCTCATGAAGGGCCGCGAGGATACCGATCGTGGCCCACATGCCTGCCACCAGATCGGCGCTGCTGACGCCCACCCGTACCGGGGGTCCGTCGGTTTCGCCGGTGACGCTCATGATGCCGCTGCGCGCCTGGGCGATGGCGTCGTACCCGGCACGGCCGGCCTCGGGGCCGGTCTGTCCGTATCCGCTGATGGAGGCGTATACGAGCGCGGGGTTCTCACGCGACAGGTCTTCATAGCCGAGTCCAAGGCGCGCGGCTGTTCCCGGCCTGAAGTTCTCGACCACGACGTCAGCCCGGCGGGCAAGCTCCTGGACGATTTTCAGCCCCTCCGGAGATTTGAGATCCACTGCGAGGCTGCGCTTGTTCCGGTTGACTGCGAGGAAATAGGCGGCCTCGTCGCCTTGGAACGGCGGGCCCCACTGCCTGGTGTCGTCGCCGGTTCCCGGCTGTTCAATCTTGATGACGTCGGCACCGAGATCGGCAAGGGTCATGGTGGCAAAGGGGCCGGAGAGGATGCGGGTAAGGTCCAGCACCAGCAGATCGCCCAGCGCTGTGGCGGAACCGGTCGCGGCGGCCAGGCGGGTTGCCCGCGCAGCGGGAGTGTCGCGTCCGGGCGTGCTCCAGCCCGGGGCGGCGTCATTTATCACATCCGTGCCGTGGGCGCTCATGCCAGACCCGCCACACGTACCGGTGCCGGGGCGGCGAGCCGCTTGGCGAGTTTCGGCAGCAGGATCAACGCGAGCATGCTGATGGCGCAGCAGATGATGATGTAAATGGAGATGGATGTGGAGTCGCCGGTGGCCTGGAGCAGGGCGGCCGCGATGAGCGGGGCTGGTCCGCCGGCCACCACGCTTGCCAGCTGATAGCCCATGCCGGCCCCGGTGTAGCGGATATCAGCGTCGAAACTCTCAGCAATCAGGGCCGCCTGCGGGCCGTACTGCACGTCGTGAAGCATCAGGCTGAGGATGATGGCGAGTCCCACCAGCAACGCGTTGCCGGTGTTGAGCAGACCGAAGTAGGGGAAGGCGAAGACGGCGGTCAGGACAATGCCTATGCCGTAGACCCGGCGCCGGCCGAACCTGTCCGAAAGGCGGCCGAAGACCGGAATGCTGATCAGGCCCAGCGCGGCGGCAATGAGGGTGTCATCCAGGATTGAGTTGCTGTTGAGCTTGAGCTGTTTGACTGCATACGTGAGCACAAAGGTGATGAAGAGGTAGAACGGCGCCTGCTCCGAGGTCCGGACGAGTGCCGTTAGCAGGACCTGCTTGGGCTGGCGCTTGAAGACCTCGATCAGGGGGTTCTTGACCACCTTGTTGGCCTTGCGGACAGCTTCGAATTCCGGGCTTTCAACGACGCGCATCCGGACGAAGAGGCCAACACCGATCAGCAGGATGCTGAGGATGAACGGAATCCTCCAGCCGTAGGCGGCGAAGCCCTCCGTGCCCGTGATCCCGGACGTGATGCGGACGACGCCGGTGGAGAGGACAAGCCCGATCGGCACCCCCATTTGCGGCCAGCTGGCGGCAAGGCCGCGGCGCTTCTCGTGGCCCCACTCCATGCTCAGCAGGACCGAGCCGCCCCACTCGCCGCCGACGCCGATTCCCTGGATGATGCGCAGCAGCACGAGAATGATCGGCGCAGCGATGCCGATGCTTTGATAGGTCGGCAACAGGCCGATGAGCACGGTCCCGAAAGCCATCAGGAACAGCGTCGCCATCAGCGTCGTCTTGCGCCCGATCCGGTCACCAAAATGCCCGAAGATGGCCGCGCCCACAGGCCGGGCTACGAAGCCGACGAACTGGGTCGCGAACGCCGCCAAGACCCCGGCGAACGCGTTCTGGCCGGGAAAGAACAGCTGCGGGAACACCAGCGCCGCCGCCGTGCCATAGAGGAAAAAGTCGTACCACTCGATCGTGGTCCCGACTACACTTGCGATCGTGGCACGCCGTACGGCCTGCGCGCGGGTCACTTCCTGAACTGTCATCATCACTCCATTGTTCTGACGCATGTGGGCGTGGTGCCCAGGTTGGATTTGTTGTTGCCGGCTACGCAGCGGCGACGGGCGTCATCAGCCCGGAAAGAAGCCGTCCGGCCCCGGGAATGGTCGGCTCGTGGCCGAGTGCCCGGAGGATTTCGTAGGTGGTGGCCGTGGCCGCCGTGACGACGGGGATCCCGAGCGCATCTTCCACTTCCTGGACTGCTGCCAGGGAGGGCATCTGGACGCAGGCGGAGAGGACCAGGGCGTCGATGCCGGTGTGGTTCAGGCGTGCGGCGATGGAAGGCAGTCGGGCCGGGTCCAGGCGGCCGACCGCCAGGTTGTCCGCCACCTCGAGGCCGATCACGTCCTGGACCTCGATCCCCGCGCCCTCGATGTATTCGGCGACCATTTTGGTCAGCTCGGGCAGATACGGCGTGACCATGGCGACTTTGCGCGCACCCATTGCCTGCAGGGTCCGGACCAGCGCGCCGGCGCTGCTGGTGACGGGAGCGGGATGCCCGTTCCCGGCGGCTGCCGCGGCAATCACCTCCTCCGAGCCCCCATGCGCTCCGGGCCCCTGTGCCATCACGGCCACCAGGCACGCGTAGGCGATGACGTCGACGTCGGCGTCGGATACGGCCGTAGCGCATTCCCCGGCCTTGGCGACCATGGCCGCCAGTTCTTCAGGGGTCACGCTCTTCAGCGTCGCCCTGGCGGAGTGGAACGTGTAGGAGTGCCCGGTGGCTTCGGATTGCCGGCGGAACATCTCCGGGAGTTCGGTTTCCATCGTCGTGTTGGAGCTGGGGACGATCAGGCCGATCCTTGAGCTGGCCTCACCGTTTCCGGACCCCTGGTGGACGCCTTGTGTTTCAGGTGCTGTCATTGCCGCTTCCATCTCCCTATCCGGATCTTCATCCGTGTGCCCGTGGCTGGCATTAGTTAAACCCACATTGTGGTTTGAAAACCCATCCTGCGGGTTTAACCTGAATGTGTCAACGTTGATGCCGCCGGAGCAGGGCAGGCTGGCTAGGATGGACACTCACGAAGAAAGTCGGTGGCAGGTGGCAGGCGGCAGCACGGTAGCGAAAGAGCAGGGCGCCGGGACAACTCCGATCCTTGTGCTGCGCAAGGTCAGCGAAATCCTCAACTGCTTCTCCATCGAGGCGCCCGAGCCGACTCTCCAGCAGATCGCGCGCACCACCGGATTGCCTGCCAGTACGTGCCAGCGGCTGGTCCAGAACATGGTCCGCGAAGGGTTCCTGGACCGCGACGGCGACCGCTACAGGATCGGCCTGCGGCTGGTTCAGTGGGCGGCCCCCGGCACCCTGGGCCTGGATGTGGTCCGGCTGGTCCGGCCCGTCCTTCAAGAACTCCGGGACGCCACCGGGGAATCGGCCTGCCTGTACATGCGCGACGGCGCCTTCCGCACCGTGGTGGCCGTGGCGGAGACCCGCCACGTCGTCATGCGCCCCTTCCTCGTCGGCCAGGTCATGCCGATCCACGCCGGCGCGCCGGGGAAGATCTTCCTCGCCTTCGATCCCGGCGCCAGGGAAGCCCTGCTCGGCACGGACCTCACCCGGTTCACGCCGTCCACCCCGGTCAGCTGGACGCAGCTGGACGAGCAGGCCCAACTCGCGCGCAAGCAGGGTTTCTTCGCCGCCTTCGGTGAACGCAACAGCGACGTCGGGTCGATCAGCGCACCCGTGTTCCGGTATGACGGTCAGCTCGCCGCGGTCCTGGGCCTCGGCTTTCCGATCCAGCGGGTCAGCAGCGACGACGTCCCGAGGTTGGGGCCGATCGTCGCCGCCGCGGGCAAAACGGCTAGCGCCGCCCTGGGGTACCGGGCCCCTGACCCGAGCTGACCAGAAAATACCCCGGTCCGCAGACCGGGGTGTGACCGACCGTGGCAGGATCAGCAGCAACCGTGCCCTGCGACGTCGTTGGCGAATTCTCACGGGACGGGCAGCGGCTGGACTGGTCCCGAATCAGCGGTCACACCAAGCCCATCGCGGCAACAAGACGCTACCCCACCCCCATGTTCGAACCGGGGACAGCCATGAGAGCTTCTGGCCGGGCTCGCTAGTGGCGCCGGGTGCTCTGCCTGGCAACGAGTTCCGGTGTGAACACCACCTGGCTGTGGACGTGGCCGGGCTCGTCGTCGATTTCCTCGAAAAGGAGCTGGGCGGCGCGCTCGCCGATCAGGTGCCGCGGCTGGCTGATGGAGCTAAGCGGAATACTCGACTGGGACGCGAAGTCGATGTCGTCGAAGCCCACGATCGCGATGTCCTCGGGCACGCGCAGCCCGTTGGCGGCGAAGGACTGCAGGAGCCCGAGCGCCAGCTGGTCGTTGGCGGCAAACACGGCGTCCGGCCGCTTGTCGGGCTGAAGATTTCCGATGAGATCGCCGATCTGGCGTCCGCGTTCAAATTTGAGGTCGGGCGTTTCGAACAATTGAAGTCGGATCCCCGCCTTTTCGGCCGCGTCGGCGGCACCCCGGTAGCGGTCCTCGACCTGCTGCAGCGTGAAGGGGCCGCCGACGAACGCCGGGCGGACTCGGCCGGATCCGCTCGGCCCTCCGGGACGCCCCGGCCGTCCCGGAGGTGCCCCGCGACTACCGGCGCGCTTCCGAACTGGCCGAGGAAACGCTCATCGAGCTGCTGACAGACCGGCTGGTCGACTACAAGGCGAACGTCTTCGTTGAGGATGCCGCCGCGGTGCCGCAGCGGCTCGCCACGCTGCTCGAAGGCACCGACCGCTACGCCGTGCCGCACGGCCTCGCTGAGTCCCTGTTCGCGGAGGCGGACGCACACGACGGCGGTTCCGGCCGCCGCGTCACCGACGCCCCCGGCCACCGACTGAGCGTCGAGGAACTGGACGGGGTGGACGCCGTCGTCACCGGAGCGCCGTGGCCGTCGCCGAAACCGGCACCATCGTTCTGGACGCAAGTCCGGACCAGGGCCGCGGGGTCATCAGCCTCGTTCCGGACCGGCATATCTGCCTGGTCCGGGCCGGTGACATCACGGCCATCCTGCCCGAGGCCCTGCGCCGGCTCGACGCCACCCGCCCGCAGACGTGGATCAGCGGGCCCAGCGCCACGAGCGACATCGAACTCGAACGAGTCGAAGGGGTCCACGGCCCGCGGACCCTGGATGTCGTGATCGTGCGCGGCTAGGTAGCAGGGCAGCCCTGCTTCCCCTTGTAAACAAGGGGTAGCAGGGCTTTGTGTTGGGTGGCGACGGGTTCCGGGAAAGCACCGCCACCCTGATCACCCAGACGATACTCATGGTCTTCTCAGGTGGGAGTTGAACCATGGAAACATGTACCTAGTCGACCCCAGAGCCTATGCACAGCGTTTACTGCATCCTGGCGCTTGGTTCCTCACGTCTATCCGTCGGCACCTGACCGCCGGGGAGCAGCGGCCCGCCCACTCCCGGCTCGACTATCTCGAGGTCGGCATCACGGGAACAGTCAGCACCGCCTACACCCGCCGCAGAGGCAAAGAACTCGAGCAGGCCTTCCGCAACGGCGAGGTCTCCTATGAGGACGCGTGCCTGGAAATGGAGCAACTCGACGGAGGGGTCTGACGCGTTGTTCCAGCCAACGGCGATGGGGATGCCATTCCGGAACCAGCATTACTCCAACTTGGTGTCGAACTTGTGAGGCAACGCGACGGTAGCTACCGAACCGACCCGTGTCTATTCTGGATACCATGGCAAAGCGACATGCCGGCGACGCTACCTGGGAGCCACTGTGACCCTCAGCCGCCACCGCCGGTCCACGCTGGCAACCGCTCTCGGTGTGTCGGCTGTTCTCTGCGCTCTCGCTGCCTGCGCCCCGGCTGCCGACCACCGCTTGGCCCAGGCGGGCCCGCAGCAGAGCACTCCCTCCCCGGCCCCATTCCAGACCCCTCAGAGGACGACGCCGGAACGCGTGGTGGTCATCGGCGATTCCCTCAGCACGGGGTTCGGCACCTCCCCTGAGGAAGCATGGCCCCGCCAACTGGGCCAGGCGCTGCAGTCCGGGCAACACCCGGTGGACATCATCAACGCGGCAAAAAACGGTGCAGGCTACCTTGCCGCCGGCGAGGGAGGGGAGACATTCGGGTCGCAGATCGCCGCCACTCTCAATGCCTCGACGGACATCGTCGTGTTCTTTGGCTCGGACAACGACGCAGGCCAGGATCCGGCGGCCCTGAAAGCCGCCGTCGCGGACGCACTCTCGACAAGCAAAACCCTGGCCCCCCACGCGGCCAGGATCGTCATCGGCCCCCTCACGGCCTTTGAGCCCGTGAAGGCGGACGTTGATGTCATCCGTGACCAGGAGAGGACAGTTGCCCTCGACGCTGGAGCAGAATTTGTTGATCCGATCACGGACCATTGGATAGCGGGGCCCAACTCTTCACTTCTGGGCCCCGACCACGAACACCCCAGCAGCCAGGGACAGCGATTCCTGAAAGGCATGATCCAAGGAATACTCGCGTCCTTGGCAAGCCCCGGCGCCGTGTCTTCCCCTCCCGAAGCCCCTCGCCAGTGAACCTCTGCATCCTGCACGACCGGTGCTTAAGAAAGGAATGCAGAGCCGGTGGGGAGACGAGACACATGCCATAGAACATGGATTCCGTCGGAACCATGCGTCGGCTGAACCGTCATGCGCACACGCTTCACAGTGTGCGTTTCCTAAGCCTCACGGCACCGCCTGATCCGCCAGATGACCAGCGCCAGGACGGCGGCGCAGAGTGCGGCGGGGCCGAAACGGCGTACCAGTACCGGCCATGCGGCCGAGCCCAGATCCAATTCGGCCGCCGGTGCGCGCGGGGTTGCGGGCGCAGGCGCCGCCGGAGGCACGGCTGCCGGTGCTGCCGGGCCGGCGGAGTCGGATCCGGCAGGCAGCGCCGGTTCGGCCGGTCCGGCTGAGCCCGGACCGCCTGGCTCAACAGCCCCGGCGGCCCCGTCGCCCACCTTCCCGATCACGCACTGGACAAACTGGGCCAGCAATTTGTCCGAGACGTCCTGGATGACGCCGCGGCCGAATTGGGCCGGTTTGCCGGTGACGTTCATGTCGGTGGTCACGTCCACTGAGGTGCCGTCGCCGTCGGGCGCCAGCACTGCCGTCACCGTGGCGCCCGCCGTGCCGTTGCCGCGCTTGTCCTTCCCTGTGGCCGAAATGACCACCGTGTGCGTGTCCTGGTTGCGTTCAAGGAATTCACCGGTGCCGGTGTAGATCATGGCGATCGGCCCGAGCTTGACCTTGACCGTTCCGGTGAACTGTTCGCCGTTAACGGACGTGAGCGTCGCTCCCGGGAAACAGGGGGCGATGTCTTCCAATTGGTTGAAGGAATGCCAGGTGTCCTCCAGTGAACTGGGGACCACGAAGCGGTGCTTGAGTTCCACGTCTTCCTCGCCTGATCCGCTAGAGCCCGGCGGCCGCGATGACGGCCCGCCTGGTCAAGACCTCGGCCAGATGACGCCGATAGGACGCGTCCCCGTTGAGATCGCTGGCAGGATCGGTCCCCTCGGCCGCGTGTGCGCTGGCGCTGGCGATCGCTTCCCGGGTCAACGGGGCCCCCGCCAGTGCCTGCTCGACGGCGGTGGCCCGCAGGGGGGTGCTGGCCATGTTGGTCAGCCCGATCCGGGCCTCGGCGATGGTGCCGTCATCCACCCGGACCATCGCGGCCACCGCAACGATGGACCATTGCTGGGCCACCCTGGTGAACTTCTCATAGTGCGCACCCCATCCGGTGTACTTCGGCACGCGGATGTGGGTGAGGATCTCACCCTCGGCTACGGCAGTGGTGAAATAGCCCTGGAAGAAGTCCGCCGCTGCCACCCGCCGTTCCCCGCCCGCTCCGGCCAGGATGAAAGTCGCGTCGGCCGCCAGAACCGGTGCGGGCAGGTCCCCCGCAGGGTCGGCGTGCACCAAAGCGCCACCAAACGTACCGCGGTGGCGGACCTGCGGATCCGCCACCGTCGCCGCGGCCTTGGCCAGCAACGGCAGGTGCGCGGCAATCAGCGGGTCGGTGGCCACTTGGTGGTGCGTCGTCATGGCGCCGATCAGCAGGGCATCGCCGTCGTCGCGCACTCCGGACAGCTCGCCGATCCGGCCCAAGTCGACCACCATCGCCGGGTCGGCCAGGCGCAGCTTCATCACCGGGATCAGGCTTTGACCCCCGGCCAGCAGCTTCACGTCGTCACCAGCGTGGGCCAGCAGGCCCAGCGCCTCCGCGACCGTAGCCGGCGCGGCGTAGTCGAATGCGCTAGGAATCATTGCACACCTCCGGTCATCTTGGCTTCTTCAAGGGCGGCCCACACGCGCGACGGCGAACAGGGCATCTTGATGTCCTTCACGCCCAGGTGCCGCACTGCGTCCAGCACGCCGTTGACGATGGCGGGCGTCGAGGCGATGGTTCCCGCCTCCCCGACCCCCTTTGCCCCGAGCTGGTTAGTGGTCGAAGGGGTCTCGGTGCGCGCCGTGGTGAAGTGCGGCAGATCCGGCGCGCTGGGCACCAGATAGTCCACAAACGAGCCCGTGACCAGGGTGCCGGCGTCGTCGTATACGGCCTCCTCATAGAGGGCCTGCGCGATTCCCTGCGCCAGACCGCCGTGGACCTGGCCCTCCACAATCAGCGGATTGACCACCACCCCCACGTCGTCGACGCAGACGTATTTGCGGATCGTGACCTGCCCGGTCTCGGTGTCCACCTCCATGGCGGCAAGATGGGTGCCGTGCGGGAAAGAGAAGTTCTGCGGGTCGAAGGTGGCATCCGAATCCAGGTTGGGCTCAAATCCGTCCGGCAAGTTGTGCGCGGAGAAGGTGGCGAAGGCGATCTCACCGAGCGCCGTCGACTGCTCGGTGCCCTTGACACTGAACTTGCCGTCCGCAAACTCGATGTCCTCCTCGCTGGCTTCCATCATGTGCGCGGCCACAACCTTAGCCTTCTCGATCACCTTGTCCGCAGCGGCTAGCACCGCCATGCCGCCGACGGTCAGCGACCGGGAGCCGTAGGTGTCCATGCCCCGCTGGGAAATCTGGGTGTCCCCATGCAATACCTCAACATTTTCGAACGGCACACCCAGCCTGTCCGCCACGAGCTGGCTCCACGCGGTTTCGTGGCCCTGGCCGTGAGCGGAGGAACCAGTGACCACCTCGATGTTGCCAGTGGGCAGCACCCGCACCTGGGCGTGCTCCCAGCCGCCGGCGGCGTAGCTGAGCGCGCCAAGCACACGGGACGGCGCCAGGCCGCACATTTCGGTGAACGTGGAGATGCCGATGCCGAGCTGGACGGGGTCGTTGGTCTCGCGGCGCCGCACCTGCTCGGCCCGGAGCGCGTCGTAGCCGAAGAGCTCCATGGCCTTCGCGGTGGCCGCCTCGTAGTTGCCGGTGTCGTATTCGAGACCGGCGACAGTGGTGAAGGGGAATTCCTCGTGCTTGATCCAGTTCTTTTCCCGCACCTCCAGAGGATCCATGCCGAGTTCGACGGCGAGTTCGTCCATCAAGCGCTCGATCGCAAAGGTTGCTTCCGGCCGGCCGGCGCCGCGGTAGGCATCGGTCCACGCCTTGTTGGTGAAGAGGTTGGTGCATTCGAAACGGTAGGCCGGGAACTTGTAGATGGAGTTGTACATGAAGGCGCCCAGGATCGGGATCCCGGAGGTGACCAGGCCCAGGTAGGCTCCCATGTCGGCCAGTAGATGCACGTCCAGCCCGGTGACGATCCCGTCCCTGGTGGCCGAGAGTTTCAGCTTCTGCACCTGGGCACGGCCGTGGTGGGCCGCCATCAGGGATTCGCTGCGGGTCTCGGTGTATTTGCACGGCTTGCCGGTGTGCCGGGCGGCCAGCACGGTGATGGCTTCCTCAGGGGTCACCTGCAGTTTTCCGCCGAAGCCGCCGCCCACGTCGGGGGCGATCACGCGCACCTTGCTTTCCGGGATGCCCAGGGTCAGTGCCAGCATGAGACGGAGAATATGCGGCACCTGCGTGGCCGACCACATGGTGATCTGCTCACCGGTGGGGTCCACCACTGTCGATCGGGGCTCCATGAAGGACGGGATGAGCCGCTGCTGGTAGAACGTGCGCTCGATGAGGACCTCGGCGGCCGCCAATGCCTCACCGACCGGCTTACCGGTGCCGGCCTCGCCCGAGTCAAAGACCCAGGTGGCCGATTTGTTGGTGCCCAGGTCCGGGTGGGCCAGCACCTCATCCTTCGCCGCCTCTTCCAGATCCAGGACGACGGGCAGTTCCTCATAGCTGACATCGACCAGCTCGACGGCGTCGCGGGCGGCGGCGGCACTGCGGGCAATGATGCAAGCAACCACCTCGCCGGCAAAGGCCACCCTATCGACGGCGATGGCCGGGTGCGCTGGGGCCTTTTGCTCGGGCGTTATCGGCCAGGCGTTGGGCAGGCTTCCCTGTTTGTCGGCCACGTCGGCTCCGGTGAGCACCGCAACGACGCCGGGTGAAGACTTCGCAGCGGAGGCGTCGACGGAGGTGATCTTCGCGTGGGCGAATGGACTGCGCACCATCGCCAGATGCAGCATGCCGGGCAGCGTGATGTTGTCCGTGTACCTGGAGCGCCCCGTGATGAGATGGGCATCTTCCTTGCGGAGCCGGGGCCGGCCGACCTCGGCGGTGGTCATGCCACACCTGCAGATTCGCTTGCGCCGCTGTCCGAGGACACCGTGCCCTCCGCGGCCGCCCGGACCGCGGCAACTATGTTCTGGTACCCGGTGCACCGGCACAGGTTCCCTTCCAGACCGTCTCGGATCTCCTGCTCGCTAGGGTGCGGGTTTTCGTCCAGCAGGGATGCGGACTGCATGATCATGCCCGGCGTGCAGAAGCCGCATTGCAGTGCATGGCATTCGTGGAAGGCCTGTTGCAGCGGGGCAAGTTTGCCGTCCCGGGCCAAGCCTTCGATGGTGGTGACGCTGTGGCCGTCGGCCTGGACTGCAAACATGGTGCAGGATTTGACGCTGACGCCGTCCAGATGGACCGTGCAGGCGCCGCAGTTGGTGGTGTCGCAGCCAATCAATGTGCCGGTCTTGCCAAGCCGTTCGCGCAGGTATTGGACCAGCAGCAACCGGGGTTCGACGTTGTCGGTGTAGCTCACATCATCGACTTCGACGGTGATCGTCTTGGAACTCGCCATTGAGATCTCCTCTCGCCTTGGAGGACGAGCACGACCGCCCGGCATCCAGTCTTGATGTGACACACGTTACTCCAAGGAGGAGATTAGCGCCTTAGAGAGACCTACGCGGGTTCCCCGCATCCTCTTGGTCCGCTTCGGCCACGGGCTCGTGGTGGATCCTGGCTTCCATGGTGCTCAACCGTCCGCCGCCGCCACCCCAGTGCAGCGCAATGATTTCGGCGGCGATTGAGACGGCTGTTTCCTCGGGCGTACGGGACCCGAGGTCCAGGCCGATCGGGCTGGAAAGCCGGGCCAATTCGGCCTCGGTCAGGCCTGCTTCGCGCAGCCGCTCCAAGCGGTCGTGGTGCGTGCGCCGGGACCCCATGGCCCCCACATAGGCCACGTTATGGCGCAGCGCCAGCTCCAGCACCGGCACATCGAATTTCGGGTCATGCGTGAGCACGCAGATCACAGTGCGCTCATCCACTTGGCCGGCATTGATCTGAGCCTGCAGGTAGCGGTGTGGCCATTCCACCACCACCTCGTCCGCCTGAGGGAACCGGGCAGCCGTTGCGAAAACCGCGCGTGCGTCACACACAGTCACGCGGTAGCCGAGGAAGCTGCCCTGCTTGGCGACGGCGGCGGCAAAGTCAATCGCGCCGAACACCAGCATCCGCGGCTGCGGGGCGAAACTGAGGGCAAACACGCGCATCCCCTCCCCGCGCCGCTGGCCGTCCGGTCCATACATGAGGGTGGCGTTGCGGCCGGCGGCCAGCAGGCCCTGGACGTCGTCACAGACCGCATGGTCGGCACGGTCGCTGCCCAGGGAGCCGACGAACCCCTCCGGGCGCACCACAAGGTGGCGCCCGAGCCAGGACGGATCGGGGTGTTCGATCACGGTGACCACGGCCACCGGCCGGCCCGCGCCGACGTCGTCCGCCACCTGGGGCAACTGGGGGAAAATCTTGGTGGAGACCGGCTCGACAAAAATGTCTAGAATCCCGCCGCAGGTCAGGCCGACCTCGAACGCAGCGTCGTCACTGATGCCATAGCGCTGGAGCACAGGTCGGCCGGACTGGACCACCTCGGTGGCCAGTTCGTAGAGCGCGCCTTCAACGCAGCCGCCCGACACCGAGCCAACCGCGCTGCCGTCGGCGTCGACCATCATGGCCGCCCCGGCCGGCCGCGGTGCGGACCGGAAAGTGCGCACCACCGTACCGAGTCCTACTGTGTGGCCGGCCGCTATGGCGGCGACCAGATCGTCCAAAACCTCACGCATTGGCAACCACGTCCAACAATTCCTCGAAACTCTGCATTGAGTGCCCCCCTATAAAGTAGTCAACGTGCGGCAGCACTGCCTTGATTCCCCGCTGTAGGGGCTGGTAGCCCGCCATGCCACGGTGCGGGTTGGACCAAATGATCCGCCTGGCCAGATGGTGCAGCCGCTCGGCTTGGCGCCCCAGCAGCGCAGGGTCGCCCCGCTCCCAGCCGTCGCTGGCAATCACGACGACGGCGCCGCGTACCGTCAAACGCTGGCCCCAGCGGTCGTTGAACGCGCGCAGCACTTCTCCAAGCCGGGTTCCACCGGACCAGTCGGGGACGGCGCGGCCGGCGAGGGCCAGGGCAGTGTCGGCATCCGGCACCCTCAGTGCGGCGGTCACCCGGGTCAGCCGCGTGCCGAGCGTGAACACCTCCACCTGGTGCGGGGCGGCTTGCACTACCCGGTGGGCCAAGCGCAGGAGGCTGTCAGCGTAGGGCGCCATCGAGCCCGATACATCGATCAGCCAGACCATCCGGCGGGGTTTGCGTGGCGCCCGGGCGCGGCGCAGCGGCCCTGGTTCCCCGCCGCGGCGCAGCTGGTCGCGCAGGGTCCGCACCCGGTCGACGTCGCCGTGCCGGTCCAGGCGTTTGCGCCGGGTCTGCCGGGTGGGCAAGTGCACCGGCAGTTCCTCGAACATGCGGTGCAGCAAGGCCCGCTCGGCATCATCCAGGACGGCTACATCACGGTGCCGCAACCGCTCCCGGCGGCTGGCGAGCGCCTGCAACTGGTCCCTGGCACCCTCCGGGCCGCCGTCGTCGTTGTCCAAAGCGGCAGCGCTGACGGAGGTCGCGGAGGCCTCGACACGCTGGGCGGCGGGGTGCCCCGCGGCGAACCAGGCCTCAAACGTCCGCTGGTAGGCGGGCAAATCCTCCGGCGATGCGCACAGGGTGGCCCGGCCGGCCCAGAACACGTCCGAGCGGTTGTCTAGGGCGAGCCTGCCGACTGCGTCGACGAAGCTGCGCGCCCGGTCTGCGGTCACTTTCACCCCGGCCGCGCGCACCGCAGCGGCAAAGGCCAACAGGATCTCCTCGGCGCTGTGCTCTGGGTTCTGTCCTGCCGCTGGCATGGGCTCAGCCGAGCATCCGGGACAGGGCCGCCGAGACCCGCTCGGTGTCTTCGCGGTATTTGCACAGTGCGCCGATGCTGGCCGCGGCCGAGGCCAGGTCCAGCTCGGCCCGGCCGAGCTGATGCAGCGCGCGGGCCCAATCCAGGGTTTCGGCCACGCCTGGAGGCTTGAGAACGTCGTCGGTGGCCCGGATCTGCTGGACGACGCGCACCACTTGCTCGGCGAGCAGCGCGGGCACCTGGGGGAGTCGGGTGCGCACAATTTCGACCTCCCGGGCTAACCCCGGGTGGTCGATCCAGTGGTAGAGGCACCGGCGCTTGAGCGCATCGTGCAGGTCACGGGTCCGGTTGGAGGTGAGGACCACAATCGGGGCGATGTCTGCCCTGACCGTGCCGAACTCGGGGATGGAGACCTGGTAGGTGGAGAGCACTTCCAGCAGGAACGCCTCGAACTCATCGTCGGCCCGGTCGATTTCGTCGATCAGCAGCACGGCCGGGCTTTGCTGCAGCGCCTTGAGAATGGGCCGGGCCAGCAGGAACCGTTTGTCGTACAGGGAGTGTTCCAGTTCGGCAACGCTCATTCCCGCGCCGCCGCCGGCCTCCACACTGCGCAGATGGAGGATTTGGGCGGTGAAGTCCCAGTCGTAGAGCGCCTGCGAGGCATCGATTCCCTCATAGCACTGCAAACGGATCAGCGGCAACCCGAAGACCTGTGCGAGGGCCTCGGCCAGGGAGGTCTTGCCGGTGCCGGGTTCCCCCTCCAGCAGCAGCGGCCGTTCCATGCTCAGGGCGAGGTAGCAGGTGGTGGCCAGGCCCTCATCGGCGAGGTAGCCGGTGGCGGCCAGCTTTTCGGCCAGCGCTGCGGGGGAACTGATCGACGTCTGCGTCATGACACCAGCATAGGGTCATTGGTCGTAGGGGCCCGGGCGGTGGCCGCTGGCGATACCAGGGGCCGGAGTTAATGGGCGCGTTCGGTCCGGCTAGCCGCCGATGTATGACATCTCGATCTTGTGTGCCGATGCAGGGGCCTCGGGGGTGTTGGCTTGGGGAGTGTGGGCACTGCGCAGTTCCGAGTAGCGGTCCGTGCGGCCACCCCAGAGGGCGGACAATGCCGCGGAAAGCTCGACGTCGGATGCGCCGCCTCTCAGCAGTGCCCTCAGGTCCGTGCCGGCTGTGGCAAACAGACATGTGAACAGCTTGCCGTCGGCGGAGAGCCGCGCCCGCGTGCAGCCGCGGCAAAAGGCCTGGGTCACGCTGGAAATGACCCCGATTTCACCACTGCCGTCCGTGTAGCGCCAGCGATCTGACGTCTCACCAGGGTAGTTGGGCGGCACCGCCTCCAGCGGGAACACCGCATTGATGCGGGCCAAGACTTCGGCGGAGGGCACCACCTCGCCCATTTTCCAGCCGTTGGACGCACCCACGTCCATGTACTCAATGAACCGCAGGATGAACCCTGATCCCTTGAAGTGGCTCGCCATGTCAAGTATGTCCTGGTCATTTGTCCCGCGCTTGACCACCATGTTGATCTTCACCGGCCCTAGGCCGGCAACCTGGGCGACCTCCGCCGCGTGCAAGACCTTGGCGGCGGGATAGCCGACGTCGTTCATGGCTTGGAAGATCTCCTCCCGGAGCGAGTCGAGGGACACCGTCACGCGATTCAGCCCGGCATCCTTGAGGATCTGCGCCTTCTGCGCCAGAACGGAGCCGTTCGTCGTCATGGCCAGATCCGGCGCCAGCCCGTCGGGAGTCCGCAACCGCGCCAGCATCCGGACCAATACCTCAATGTCCTTTCGCAGCAGGGGTTCCCCGCCGGTCAAACGGATCTTCCGAACCCCATGCCCGACGGCGATGGACGCCAGCCGGGTGATTTCCTCAAACGTCAGCAGTTGGTCCCGAGGCATGAAAACGAAATCCCTGCCGAAAATCTCCTTGGGCATGCAGTAGACGCAACGCAAATTGCACCGGTCCGTGACGGAAATCCGCAGGTCCCGTAGGGGCCGGTGGAAGGTGTCGGTGATGGAATTGGCGTCCATGCATCGCCCTCTCAAAGCGGTAGTAGTGCGACCGCTTGACCTCTCTCAGCGTATGCCACACCCTGGGCCCTCACAATGGCCGTCCTGCTGAACGCCGTCGGTCAGGACGCGGGACCGGGCCCGATCACCCGGCCCCGAAAACGACGAATTCCCCCGGACAAAACACTCCGGGGGAATTCGTGATCACTAGCTGGGGTAAGACGTACTACCCCCTGTGGCGGTGACGGTGGGATTTGAACCCACGTTGGCTTTGACACCAAACAACATTTCGAGTGTTGCACCTTCGGCCGCTCGGACACGTCACCAACCTGACTAGGGTACCGGAGCAAGGCGCCCATCCACAAAACGAGCCGCACCGGCACCCGAACAAACCCGCTGCCCGCGCGCGCCGCCCTTCCCCGCGCACGGGCAGGGCACTAGATTCGGAAGCACCATGACTACTTCTCAAGGGCCCGCCACCGCGACCGCTTACTGGACCGTCGGCCCGGAACAGGGTGAGCTCCGGAGCGAGGCTCTGCCCGCTCCCGGACCCGGCGAGGCACTCGTCCGGACCCTGTACTCGGGCATCAGCAAGGGCACCGAGCTCGTCGTCCACCACGCCAGCGTCCCGGAGTGCGTCGCCGGGGCCATGGCCGCCCCCAACCAGGAGGGGAACTTCCCCTACCCGGTGAAGTTCGGCTACCTCACCGTCGGGGTGGTGGAGGCGGGCCCGGACGGCTGGGCGGGCAGAACCGTCTTCTGCCTCTACCCGCATCAGGACCGCTTCATCGTCCCGGTCGGATCACTCACGGTGATTCCCGACGGCGTCCCCGCCCGCCGCGCCGTGCTCACCGGTACCGTGGAAACCGCCGTCAACGGCCTCTGGGAAGCCGGACCCCGTCTGGGTGACAGGGTTGCCGTGATCGGGGCCGGACTCGTCGGCGGAACGGTGGCCAGGCTGCTGGCCGGCTTTCCGCTCGCGCGGCTGCAGCTGATCGACGTCGACCCCGCGAAGCGCGCGTTCGCAGACGCCCTCGGCGTCGAGTTCAGCCACCCCGACGATGCCCTCGCGGACTGTGACATCGTGATCCACTGCTCCGCCTCGCAGGAAGGCCTGGAGCGGAGCCTGCAGCTGGTGGGCGACGAAGGCGACATCATCGAGATGTCCTGGTACGCCGACCGGAGAATCAGCCTGCCGCTGGGCGAGGACTTCCACGCCCGCCGCCTGTCCATCCGGGCCAGCCAAGTGGGCAAGGTTGCGCGCGCCCGCCGGCACCGCCGCACCCACGCCGAGCGCCTGGCGCTCGCCGTGTCCCTGCTGCAGGACCCGGTCTTTGACGTCTTTCTCACCGGATCCTCGGGCTTCGCGGAGCTTCCCGACGTCGTCCGGCGGCTTGCCGACGGAACTCTGGACGCCCTGTGCCACGTCATTGAATACCCGTCAGAAGCCCCGTCCACTGATCCATCCATCGCCCAGCCCATCGAAGCCACGAGGTAGCCCGTGTTCAGTCTGACCGTCCGCCGTAACTTCATGATCGCCCACAGCCTGCCCCGCGAAGTCTTCGGCCCCGCCCAGGGCCTGCACGGGGCCACGTTCGTCACCGAGGTGACCTTCCGCCGTCGTGAGCTCAATGACGACGCGATCGTGCTGGACATCGGCGCGGCGGGGGTCGTGGTGGACGAGGTCCTCGACGAGCTGAACTACAAGAACCTCGACGAGCACCCCGACTTCGCCGGCAAACTGAGCACCACCGAGGCCTTGGCCCGGTACATCGGCGAGGGTGTCGCCGCGCAGATCCGTATCGGCAGGGATGGCGGCGCGCTCACCGGGCTGGACGTCACCCTGCGGGAGACCCCTGATGCCTGGGCCAGTTACTCGCTGGATTTCGACGCCCGCTAGGCGCCGCACATGCCGCCGGTCAGCCTGCGCATCCGGTTCGTGGTGCCCGGGAACGTCCGGCACAACTCCGGGGGCAACGTCTACAACGCCGCGCTTGCCCGGGAACTTACCGCCCTGGGCGCGGACGTGGAGACGTGCCCGCTCGACGGCGACTGGCCAGACGGCAGCGGCGAGGACCGGGGTCGCCTGGCCCGGCTTCTCCACGCGACGCCCGACGCCGGCGGCCCTGCTGAGCCGGGTCGCGCCACTTTTGGGCCAGACCCGACGGGGCCGACGCCTGGTTCCGTGACGCTGGTCGACAGCCTCCTCGCCTGCGGAGCGCCCGACGAACTGGAAGCGGCCGGCGCCGAGGGTCAGCAGGTCTGGATCCTGCTGCACATGCCCCTGCCGGACCACCCGGAGCGTGAACGCCGGGCCCTGCAGGCCGCCGCCGGGGTCATCTGCACGAGCGGTTCGGCCGCGGCAGACATCCGCGCCCGGCACGGCCTGGACGGGATCAGGGTGGCCCTCCCCGGGACCGCGCCCGCACCGTTGGCACCGGGCAGCCTGTCCGCCGGCTCCGGCGGGCCGCACTTCATTGCCGTGGCCGCGTTGCTGCCGAACAAGGACCAGGCGCTCCTGCTGGAAGGGCTATCGCGGCTCACGGACCTGCCCTGGACGGCGTCCCTCATCGGCTCGGACACCGCCGATCCGGCCTATGCCGCGCAACTCCGGGACACGGTGCAACGGCTGGGCCTGGCCCGGAGGGTCAGCATCCCTGGCGAGCTCCGGGGCTCAGCGCTCGACGCCGAATGGAATGCGGCGGATGTCAGCCTGCTGATTTCCCGGGCCGAAACCTACGGCCTGGTCGTCACCGAATCGCTGGCCCGCGGCGTTCCCGTGGTGGTGCGCGAGGGCACCGGCGCCGTCGAAGCCCTCGCCGCCGGCACGCCACAAAACCTGCCGAGCGACTCGGCTGGGAACCCGGCCGGCAGGCCGCCCGCCCCGCCCGCCCCGCCGGTGCCGAACCTGCCGCTGCCGGGCGCCGCCGTCGGCCTCGGAACGGACCCCGCCCCGCTGGCGGACCTGCTGCGCCGCTGGCTGGGCGACCCCGGGCTCAGGCAACGCTGGCGGGACGCGGCCGTCGCCGCACGCGGCCGGTTGCCCGGCTGGGACGCCACCGCCCGGACGGTTCTGGAGTCCCTGGCGACGGAAACGGCAGGGGCCGGAAAAGTGGCCGGCAAACCCGACGGCGCGGGTTGATGCCCCTTCTTGATACCGCTGACGGAGAAGCTGTTGGAGAATGAGCCCATGAGCACCCAGCCTGTGACGACGCACGCGCCGTCGGTCAAAGAGCCCGTGGACATGCCGGAGCCGCAGAGCCTGACCCGGGAACGGCTCCGGGCCTGGGCCTGGCACCGGCAGGGCCTGGACGGCTCGCTGGCCGGCTGCACGGCGGAGCAGGTGCTCGCCCGGGCCGGCTGGGCCCGGTCCGTGGGCGGCGCCAATCCGTACCTCACGCTCTTCGCCCGCGCCGGCATCCGCCGCGAACAGGTGGACGCCGACGTCCTCGCCCACAGGATCCTCGAGCTCCCCGCCGCCCGCGGCTGCACCTACGTCCTGGGCCGTGACGACTTCGCTTGGGCGCTCCAGCTGGGCCGCGACGCGGCTGAATCGGCCTTAAAGGTGGTGGGCAGGCTCGGCGTGGACCGTGGCGAAGTCACGCTGCTGGAAGAGCAGGTGCTGCACACGCTCGCCGAAGCGGACGGGCCCCTGGATCCGCGGCAGCTCAAGGACGAGCTCGGCGATTCCGTCCGCAACCTCGGGGAAGAAGGCAAAAAGAGGGGGGCCACCACCACGCTGCCCACCGCGCTGGGGCTCCTGCAGTCGGACGGCAGGATCCGCCGGGTTCCCGCCAATGGGCGCCTGGACCAGCAGCGCTACGCCTACGAGCCCTGGGGCCTGCCGGCCAGCAACTTTGACGACGACGCCGCCCGGACCGAACTAATCCGCCGCTACCTGGGCTGGACCGGCGGCGCCACCTTCAAACAATCGCAGTGGTTCACAGCGTTCACCGTGGCACAGACCAGGGCGGCGCTCGCCGCCGTCGGCGCCGTGGAGGTACTCACCGCCCAGACCTCACAGGACGCCGCCGGGGGAGACACGCTGTGGATGCTGCCCGACGACGTCGGACTCTTCGCCGCCTTCGACGAACCCGCCGAAGAACAGATCCAACTGCTCGCCGGAACAGACTCACTCTTCCTGCTGCGCCGCAACGCGGCGGACCTGCTCGCCAACGAAGACCAGCACAAACCGGCGCTGGAATCGTTCGCTCTGCAGGCGGACCTTCCGGACCACCCCATTCTGGACCGCGGCCGGATCATCGGGCTCTGGCAGTACGAACCGGCCAAGGAACGGATTGTGCCCTGGCTGTTCCACGGTCCCACGCCGGCCGTGACGCAGCGGATCTCCGAGGTGGAAGCCTGGATCCGCGAAGACCTCGGTGATTTCCGGGCCTTCAGCCTCGACTCGCCGGCCACCCGGCAAAAACGCATCGATGCGCTCGCAGCATCTGCAGAAGCCTCCGGGGCCGGGTAGCCGGAACGGATCAGGCGCGGTGTCCCGCGAAGAAGTCCCGCAGCAGCGCGGCGCATTCCGGCTCCCGGACGCCAGCATAGACTTCCACCCAGTGGTTGAGCCGGCGCTCGCGGAGGATGTCGAACACGGACCCCGCGGCCCCGGCCTTCTCATCCCAGGCCCCGAACACCACCCGTGGAATCCGCGCCAGGACGATCGCCCCGGCGCACATCGCGCACGGCTCCAGGGTGACCACCAAGGTGCAGTCCTCCAGCCGCCAGCCGTCGTCATCCTTGCCTTCCAGGGCCCGGCGCGCCCGCAACCGCGCGGCCGCCTCGCGGATGGCCACCATCTCGGCATGCGCCGTCGGGTCTCCCAGGGCCTCGCGTTCGTTCCGCCCCGCGCCCAGCACGGAACCGTCCGGTCCGATCACGACGGCGCCGATCGGCACGTCCGCGGTGGCCAGGGCATTCCGGGCCTCGGCCAGGGCAAGGCCCATCCATTGGGCATGGCGGGGCTCCGGAGAAGTCATGGGTCAATGATAGTTTCGATCCTAAGTATGCTGTTCAGCCGGGCTGTGCAGCCCACGGGTTAAATTAGTCAAGTATCCGGGAGACGGCCGTGACCACCAGAACAGAGAACTGGCTGACGCAACGCTGGGGCAAGTGGGTGGTGCCCTACGCGGCGCTGTGGATCACCATGCTGATCGGCGGCGTGGTCGTGGTGATCCTGGCACTGACCAGCGCCGAGGTCTACGACAACGTGGTGGACGACGCCGGCCTCGCGAACCTGGATAAGCCGGCGCTGGCGTTCATGGAACATTTGCGCAGCCCCGGCCTGGACGCCTTCATCACCGGGTTCACCAACATCGGCGGCGGCATCGGCATGCCCATCCTGGCCAGCATCCTGACCGCGATACTGATCTATACCTCCCGCAGCTGGCGGCCGCTGATCCTGATCGGCGGCGCCGCCGCCGTCTCCGTGACGGCCACGGCCCTGGGCAAGAAACTGATCGGCCGCGCCCGCCCGGATCACGCCGACGCCGTGCCGCCGTACGAAAACTCGCCGTCGTTCCCGAGCGGGCACACGCTGAACACCACGGTGGTGATCGCGCTCGTGGTGTACCTGGCCTGCCTGCAGATCAAACGGACCAGCGCCCGGATCGCCCTGATCACCTCGGGTGCGATCTTCATCATCGCGATGGGCCTCAGCCGGGTCTATCTGGGCCACCACTGGATGACCGATGTGATCGTCGGGTGGGTGCTGGGACTGGCCTGGGTGGGCATTGTGATCCTGGCCCACCGGCTCTTCCATGTGCTGCGGCACCGCGAACACGCCGGCCCCGCGCCGACCTTCGAGCACCCCGCGCACCTGTACGAAGGCGCCGCCAGCGCCAATGCCCGGGCAGGGACGGACGACGCCGATACTCCCGGCCCAGCCGGACGGTCCCCGGGATCCGGATGATAGTTTTGACCCATGCGCACTCTCGTTGTGGACCACCCGCTGGTCGCCCATAAGCTCACCGTTCTGCGGGACAAGAACACCCCGTCCCCGGTCTTCCGCCAGCTCACCGAAGAGCTTGTGACGCTCCTCGCCTATGAGGCCACGCGCGATGTCCGCACCGAACCGGTGACCATCGAGACGCCCGTCAGCACCACGATCGGCACCGCGTTCACTAAGCCCACCCCGCTGGTGGTCCCGATTCTGCGCGCCGGGCTCGGCATGCTCGAGGGCATGACCAAACTGGTCCCCACCGCTGAGGTCGGCTTCCTGGGCATGGCCCGCGACGAAGAGACCCTGGACATCATCACCTACGCCGAGCGGCTCCCGGAGGACCTCACGGACCGCCAGATCTTCGTCCTCGACCCCATGCTGGCCACCGGCGGAACCCTGCGCGAGGCCATCAAGTTCCTCTTCAAGCGCGGCGCCTCCGACGTCACCTGCATCTGCCTCCTGGCCGCCCCCGAGGGCCTGGCCAAGCTGGAAGAAGAGCTGTCCGAGGCCAACGTGACCATTGTTCTGGCCTCGATCGACGAGAAGCTCAACGAAAAGTCCTACATCGTGCCCGGCCTGGGCGACGCCGGAGACCGCCTCTACGGCATCGCCGGCTAGCATCCGCTCCCCGCGGGGGATCCCTTCCGCATTACCGCGGCCCGCGTTAGCCTGTGCGCCATGGACTGGAAACTTGAACTCGTGTTTGTGCCCGTGTCCGACGTCGACCGGGCGAAGGATTTCTACGTCAACAAGGTGGGCTTCAACGCCGACTACGACGAACGCCCCATGGAGGGCATCCGGTTCGTCCAGTTGACGCCGCCGGGCTCCGGCTGCTCGATCGCGATCGGGGAGGGCCTCAACGACGCCCCGCCCGGCACGGCGCCAAGCCTTCAGCTCGTGGTCAGCGACATCCAGGCCGCCCACCGGCAGCTCAAGGACAACGGCGTGGAGGTCAGCGACATCGACGTCCAGGACTGGGGACACTTCATCTACTTCGCCGACCCCGACGGCAACAAATGGGCCGTGCAATACATCCCCGGCCGGCCCAACGGCTGATCCCGCCACATTGCGCCCGGTGACGCCTGCGCCCCCGCAGAGCCTAAGACCGGGGGCATGGGGCAGGATGGAACCATGAGCCTTCCCTCCCGCCGCAGTGCCACGACCCTGACAGCCCGCGCCGTCCTGTTCGATATGGACGGCACACTGGTGGATTCCACCAGCATCGTGGAACAGGTATGGACCACCTTTGCCGGGCGTTACGGCCTCGACGTCGGGGAGATCCTGCGTTCCTCCCACGGAGTCCAGGCGATGGACACGGTCCGCAGGTTCGCCCCGGCCGGCGCGGATATCCACGCCCTCACGGCGGAACTGGGCCGGATGGAGCTGGCCGAGACCCGCGGCATTGTCCCGGTGCCGGGCTCGCTGGAGCTGCTCGCGAGCCTGCCGCCGGATGCCGTGGCGCTGGTGACGTCAGCTTCACGGGACCTGGCCGAGGTCCGGATGGCCGCCGCGGGGATCGGCATCCCGGCCGCCGCGGTCACCTCCGAGGACGTGGCCCGAGGCAAACCGCACCCCGAGGGATACCTCCGGGCGGCCGCCCTGCTGGGCGTGGACCCGGCCGACGCCGTGGTGTTCGAGGACGCCCCGGCGGGCATCGCCGCGGGAGTCGCCGCCGGCATCCGGACCGTGGCGGTGGGCCCGAACGCCGGCGAGCTGCCCGACGGCGTGCTTCACATCCCCGACTACTCCCAGGTTGCCGTGACCACGCACTTCACGGTCGCTGGCGTGCGCACCCTGTCCTTCAACTTCTAGGACGAGCCGCCGTCCGGACGCCACGGCCTACCGCGCCAGCTGGTACACGCTGGTCCCGCCCACGGTCTGGGCGGTGAAATTGTCTTGCACCCACGCGGCAATCCGGGCGGCGTCATTGGATCCGCTTTCGCCCTGCATCATGCGTCCGGCGATGAAGTAGTGGATCTTGCCGTCGGCCACGTACTGCTGGAACTGTGCCAGCATCGGCGCCGGGTCCGTGCCGTTGAACCCGCCGACGGCCATCACAGGGAGCTGTGTGGCCAGCTGGTAGCCGGCGGCGTTGTTGGATCCGACGACGGCGGCAGCCCACGTGAACTTGCCGGCGTTCGTCTGCAGCGCGGTCACCAGGGCCGCCGACGGCGTGCTGGCCCCCAGAAGGCCGCCCATGCCGCCCGCCCCGCCGACCCCCGGGCCGCGGACGGTACCCGTGAACGTGCCGTTGCCATTCCCCGCGGCTGGACCGCCGAAGCCGCCGAAGGCCGCCGGTATCCCGGCCCCGCCCCGGCCGGACACGGCCGGTCCGGCGCTGACGATCGAGCCGCTGTGGGCGGTGGCCGCGGTGGACAGCGAGTACGCCAGCGGTCCGGCGAGGGCAGCGGCCACCGCGAGTGCCGCCGTCGTCCGCGCCATGGCCCTGGACGCCTTCATGCCGGACGCTTTGACCCCGGTCCCCTGAAATCCAAGCCGCTGACATCCCGGGGCGGCGGCGGCCAGCACCAGGCACGCCGCGGCGAGCGCGCCCAGGAGCACCACCCAGCGCAACCACGGCACGAACGTCGCCGTGCGGCCCAGCAGCTCCGAGGCCATGGCCCCGGCCGCCGCGATCGCCGCGGCGAGCACCGCCGCCGCCACGGGCTGGTCCCGCCGCTGCCAGAGCAGGACGCTGCCCAGCCCGGCGAGCCCGGCGATCCCGGGAGCCAGCGCCACCATGTAATACGGGTGAATGATCCCGGCCATGAAGCTGAACGTCAGGCCGGTGACCGCCACCCAGGAACCCCAGATGATCACTGAGGCCCGCACGGCGTCGGTGCGTGGCGCCCGGCGCCCCAGCCACAGCAGTCCCGCCCCGAGCAGCAGCACCGAGGGCAGCAGCCAGGCGATCTGGCCGCCAAACTCGCTGTTCAAGAGCCGGAACAGCCCGGGCGTGCCCCAGCCGTTGCTGCCGCCCACGCTCCCGGTTTCATCGCCGCTCAGCCGGCCCAGGCCGTTGTAGCCGAGGGTCAGTTCCAGGATCGAGTTGTTCTGCGAGCCGCCGATGTAGGGGCGGTCCGCCGCGGGAATGAGCTCGACGGCGGCCAGCCACCACCCGGCCGCGGCGGCCATCGCCACACCCGCACCGAGCAGGTGAACGATGCGCCTGCCCAGCCCGGCCGGCGCCGCGAGCAGGTAGGCGAGAGAGAAGCCGGGCACAACCAGCAGGACCTGCAGCTGCTTGGTGAGGAACCCGAAGCCCAGAAGAACCCCCGCAAACAGGAGCCAGCGCAGGCGCGCATCCTGGATGGAGCGCAACACGGCGTAGGCGGCCGCGGTCATCAGGAGCACCAGCAGGGCGTCGGGGTTGTTGAAGCGGAACATCAGCACCGCCACCGGGGACAGCGCCATGACCGCAGCGGCCAGGAGCCCGGCCCGGTGGGCCAGGCGGGGATCGGCCGTGGCAGGGGCCGCGGCCCGGCGGACGGCCAGGTACACGAGCCAGACCGTGCCCACCCCCATGAGCGCCTGCGGCACGAGGATGCTCCACGGGCTGAGCCCGAAGAGCCGCACCGAGAGCCCCATCACCCACAGCGACGCCGGCGGCTTGTCCACGGTGATGGCGTTGGCGGCGTCAGAGGAGCCAAAGAACCAGGCCGTCCAGTCCTGTGACCCGGCCTGGGCCGCGGCGGAGTAAAAAGCGTTGGCCCAGCCGGAGGCCCCCAGATTCCACAGGTTCAGCACGGCCGTGGCCACCAGCAGGGCAGTCAGTTCCAGCCGCGGCCGCCAGGCTCCGGGGCCGCGGCGTGCAGCGCCAGCCGCCCGGGGTGCCGGCGAGTCCGGGGACTTCGGGGACTCGGGCGACACCGGGGACTTCGGGAGCTGCTGGTGCGGCGGGACCTGTGGGAGGTGCGGGGCTTGCGGCCCCTCCGGTCCCGGCGTGCGGCCCGGCGTTCGGCCCGTCCTGGGGTTCAGGGTGTCAGTCATGGCGCCCTATGCCCCCAGCTTGTAGACGGTGGCGTTGCCCACGGTCTGGGCCTGGAAGTTGGCCTCGACCCAAGCGGCGACCTCGGAGTTGCCGCCGCGGCCCCCGCCCATGCCGCCCATGCCGCCGGAGATGAAGTAGCCGATCTCGCCGCGGTCCACCATCGCCTGGAACTGCGCGAGTGTCGGGTAGGGATCTCCGCCGTTCCAGCCGCCGAGCGCGATCACGCTGGTGCCCGTGGCGAGTTCCAGGCTTGC
This sequence comes from Arthrobacter sp. ok909, assembly GCF_900104405.1. Lineage (NCBI taxonomy): Bacteria > Bacillati > Actinomycetota > Actinomycetes > Micrococcales > Micrococcaceae > Arthrobacter > Arthrobacter sp. ok909. The sequence goes on from NZ_FNJS01000033.1 coordinate 28,655, forward strand.
GGCCTGGGTGGCGCCGGAGACAATCGCGGACCACTTGGCACCGGAGGACTTCAGCAGGGTCGTCAGCTCGGCCGGGGCCGTTGCCTCGCCGGGTCCGCCGAGCGCCCCGGGCGCGCCGCTGGTGTCGGCGTTCACGCGGTCACCGAATGCCCTGCCTGCAATCCCGAAGCCGCCGCCCATCGCGGTCGCGGTGGGCCCGGACGTGGGAATCGAACCGGAGTGCGGCTGGGCCACCGTTGCCAGCGTCCATGCGGTGCTGCCGAGTCCGCCGGCGAGCAGGGACAGAACCACGACGCCGGCCGTGGCGGCCTTGCGGAACCGGGCCGGAAGCCCCGCGAGGCTGTCCACCCGCAGGAGCAGCGCCACGGCCGCCAGGACGCCCAGGACCACGACGATCACCCGGAGCCAGGGAAGCCAGGACGGGTCGCGGCCAAGGAGCACGGCGGACCAGACTGAGGTGGCCAGTACCGTCACGGCCAGGACAATCCGTGCGGGCCAGTAGGCCAGGCCCCGCCACAGTTCCACGGCGCCGATGCCCGCCAGGGCTGCGACCGCGGGGGCCAGCGCCACGGCGTAGTACGGGTGCACGGTGCCGCTCATGAAGCTGAAGATCCCGGCCGTCACCGCCAGCCAGCCGCCCCACAGCAGGAGCGCCGCACGGGTCCTTGACGTCCGGGCCTCGCGCCGGGTGAACCACAGCCCGGCGGCCAGTAGGATCAGGGCCGCCGGCAGGAGCCAGGACACCTCGCCGCCGAAACTGGTCCCGAACATCCGGGCGATCCCGGCCGCGCCACCGAAGCCGACGTTACCGTTGCCGCCCGGGCCTCCGGCGTTGCCGCCCATGTTGCCTCCGCCGGGCATGCCTCCGCCGGACCCGGTGATCCGCCCCAGGCCGTTGTACCCGAACGTGAGTTCCAGGAAGCTGTTGGTCTCCGAACCGGCCATGTACGGCCGGGCCGAGGCCGGGGTCAGCTGGAACAGGACAATGTAGCTTCCGGCCACGACGGCGATCCCCGCGGCTGCGGCCAGCAGGTGCAGGAGCCGGCGGCCCAGGGTGGTGGGCGCCGCCCACAGGTAGGCCAGGGCCAGTCCCGGCACAATCAGGAAGCCCTGCAGCATCTTGGACAGGAACGCCAGGCCGATCACCGCGCCGGCGGCGGCGAGCCATTTCCAGCTGGCCTTCTCGATGGCGCGGGTGGTGAGGTAGGCGGCCAGCACCAGGCACAGGGTAAGCATGGCGTCCGGGTTGTTGAACCGGAACATGAGGGCGGCCACGGGGGTCAGCGCGAGGGCGCCGCCGGCCAGCAGGCCCGCGGCCGGCCCAGCCACCCGCTTGACGGTCAGGTAGAGAAGCGCGACGGCGGCCACTCCCATCAGTGCCTGGGGAATGAGCATGCTCAGTGCCGAGAAACCGAAGATTCGCCCGGCGAGGGCCGGGATCCACAGGGCGGCCGGCGGCTTGTCCACAGTGATGGCGTTCCCGGCGTCGAGGGAGCCGAACAGCAGCGCGGTCCAGTCCTTGGTCCCGGCCTGGATCGCCGCGGCGTAGAAGGAATTGGCGTAGCCGGTGGCTTCCAGGTTCCAGAGGTACAACACGGCGGTGATGGCCAGGAGCAGAGCTGCCGAGGGCCGCACCCAGTGGGGCTGCGGTCCGAACACCAGGAGTTCCCGACGGTTCCGGGATGCGGGCGGGCGGGATGCGGGCGGCTGTGGCGCCGTCCCGCCTGGCTCGAGTGCCGTGGCAGGGGATTCCTGGAGTGCCGGCGTGCCGGCGGGGGAGCCCGCCTGGGCTCCGGCGGTGGGGCTAATGGTTGACGTCATTTACTGGGCCGTTTCTGTGCGGGAAAGGGAAGCATCGTTGGCAGCGGGCGCTGGAGCAATGCCGGCGGTGGTGGCGGGCACGGGAAGAGTGCCGGTGCTGCCGGGAACTGCGGTGACGGGCCGGTGACGGAACACCACCAGACGGAAGAGCAGGAATTTGACGGCTGTGGCGGCGAGGTTGGCGGCGGTGACGGTGACCAGTTCAAGCCAGCGGTCCGGTGCCCCTCCTGATGCGTTGTGAACCAGGGCGAGGGCGCCCGAGGTCAGGGCCAGGCCGATCCCGAAGACCAGCAGGCCCTCGAAGTGGTGGCGTGCCGCCTGGCTGCTGCCCTGGATGCCGAACGTGAAACGCCGGTTAGCCGCGGTATTGGCCACGGCGGTGGTGAGCAAGGCGAGGAAATTTGCCAGTTGCGGGTCCATGATGCCGCGGCAGAGCAGGAAGATCACCAGGTATGCCAGGGTGGAGGCCACCCCGATGCTGCCGAAGCGGACGAGCTGTCCAAAGAGGCTTCCGCCGGGGCTTTGTTCCTGGGCCCGCGAGGAAGCAGGAAGCGGTCCGCGGGCGAGGGCGGCGCGCAGTTCGGGAACCGGGATCCGGCCCGAGACCAGGTCCCGGCTCAGCCGTGCCATGCCGCGCAGGTCCGCGATGGCGGTCTGGACGATGTCCACGCTGGTATCCGGGTCGTCGGTCCAGTCCACCGGGACCTCGTGGACGCGCAGGCCGCACTTTTCGGCCAGGACCAGCAGTTCGGTGTCGAAGAACCAGGCGTTGTCCAAAGTGTGCGGGAGCAGTTGCCGGGCTACGTCCGCGCGGATTGCCTTGAAGCCGCACTGGGCGTCGCTGAAGTGGGCGCCCATGAAGGACTGCAGCAGGAAGTTGTAGCTGCGCGAGATGAATTCCCGCTTCGGCCCGCGGACCACGCGCGAGTTGCGGGCCAGCCGGGTCCCGATCGCGAGGTCGGAGTGCCCCGAAATGAGCGGGGCAAGGAGGGGGCCGAGCGCCGCCAGATCGGTGGAAAGGTCCACGTCCATGTATGCCAGGAGCGGCGACGGTGAGGCAAGCCATACCTTGCGCAGCGCATTTCCTCGGCCTTTTTCGGCCATATGGACCACGTACACCTCGCGGAACTCGCGGGCCACGCGCTCCGCCGTCTTGAGCGTTCCGTCGGTGCTGGCGTTGTCCGCCACCGTGATCCGGAAGGAGTGCGGGAAGGAGCCAAGAAGATAGGCGTGGAGCCGGCGCAGGCACGCTTCGAGGTCCCGCTCCTCGTTGAAGACCGGGATGGTGACGTCCAGCAGCGGCGTGCTGGTGCGTGTGTCAATAGCTGAGCGCCGGCCGCCGGCGGCGGTGAGCGGCCCGCCGAACCGGGCCGGGGCGGGCGCGTCGGCCACGGCAAGCCCGGAAGGTGCGGCGGGTGCTGCCGGACCGGCCGGCGTCGCCGTGGAGTGTGGCAGGGTTCCTGAGGCCTGGTCTGTGAACGTCATGCCTCAACTTTCCCGGCGGCCCATATGAGGGCTTTAGGGTCAAGCTGTGCGGGGGCTGTGGAAGTCCGGCCCGGTGCAGCCGGGGCACGCGCGCAGGAGGCCCCGGATCGCTATGGATCCGGGGCCTCCTGGGCGCTGCTGGCTGGTGATGCCGGCTTAGTACCAGTTGTGGGACAGGTGGAAGTTCAGTGCACCACAGGGGGAGCCGTAGCGCGACTTGACGTAGTTCAGGCCCCAGTTGATTTGGGTCCGGTAGTTGGTCATGTAGTCCGCGCCGGCGCTCGCCATCTTCGAGGCGGGCAGGGACTGGACCACACCGTAGGCGCCGCTGCTGGCGTTCGTGGCAGTCGTCTTCCAGTCCGATTCCTTGGTCCAGAGCTTCTGTAGGCACTGCATCTCGCCGGGCGCCCAGCCATAGCTGCCCAGCTGGGCCGCGGCGTAGGCCTGTGCCCCGGCGGGGTCGTCGATGGCGACCGGCGCCGGTGCCGGCGCGGGAGCCGCTGCGGGAACGGGGGCCGCTGCTGGAGCGGGCGCGGGGGCTGCCGCCGGGGCCGGTGCGGCCGGGGCAGCAGCGGCGGGGGCGGGTGCCGGTGCTTCGGTGGCCTTGACCTCCGAGATCTGAGGTACCGCGCCGCTGGGCGCTGCAGCTGCCGGCGCGGCGACCCGGACCCGCTCAAAGTTCAGCTTGGCCAGGGGATCGGCCATGGTGGCCGTTTGGGAGCTCGCAACAGTCGCCCCGTAGCTGCCCGGCTCGGCGGCCTGGCTGGCGGCGGCGCCGCCAGCCACCAGTACTGCGCAGGCGGCGGTGACCACTGCGGCGCGGCGTCCGGTGATGCCGAGCCCGGTGGCCAGCCGCGACAGGACGGATGCCTGCGGGGCCGGTGCGGCACGGTGGCGCGACTTGCCGGCGCGGGAATGTGAAACGCCGTCAGGGCGCGTTTGTACCTGGAATTCAGTCATGATGGCCTCTCAACGCCTGCGGAGTTAGCTGTCGGGTTCGGATGAGGTCATCCGGCCGCACGGAATATCACGTGTCGGCTTCACCCCAAGGGCGCATGTGTGCAGAATGCCCGGGAACTCTGGGTCCCCCGCCTCTGCCTGGTCCAGCGGAATCCGGGAAGCGGCAGAGTTTGGCGTCCATCCGGATATGCGGCACAAATGGAGGCCGCACTCGAAAAACGGTACAGGACTACTGAACTTAAGTCACATTTGGGTAACGGGAGTCACAGGGGCGGCGTGTCGCATTGCGCGAGATTCCCCCGCGGGTTCCTGTAGCCGACCTGTAGCCCCGGCGCCGGTTACGCCGACGGCGGCACGGCCGGGAGGCGTACAGCGAACTCCGTCCGGCCCGGCCGGGACGTGACCTCGACGGTCCCCCCGTGGGCTTCCACGATCGACTGGACAATGGACAAGCCCAGCCCGCTGGTGCCCTCGGACGTCTGTGCGGGCGCCGTGGCATGTCCACTGCCATTGCTGCCGGCCGCACCCCCGGATCTGCCGGAGACAGAGCCGGAAAGAGGACCGGTGGAAGAGCCGGAAGCGCCGCGGGCAGCGGACCCGGACCGGGCCCCCGCCGTCGCTGCCGCAGGGCTGGCTTCGGAACTGGCCGCAGGATTGGTGCGCGACGCGTCAGCCCGCGCGAAGCGGGCGAAGACCCGGCCGACGAATTCGGGGGCGATGCCGCTGCCGTTGTCCGTCACGGTAACCACGGCGCTGCCGTCCGCCGAACGCATGACGCCGGTTACCACTTTGGTCCCCGGTTCCGTGTGCTTGCGCGCATTGGACAGGAGATTGGCGAGGACCTGGTGAAGCTGGGCCGCATCGCCGCGCACCACCACCGGCTCATCCGGCAGTTCCAGCTGCCAGATCCGGTCCGGGGCCATGACCTTCTCATCGCTCACGGTCTCGACGGCCAGCTGGGTGAGGTCGACGTCGGCGACCTTGAGCGGCTGCCCCTCGTCCAGTCGCGCCAGCAGCAGCAGGTCCTCCACCAGGGTGGTCATCCGCTCGGATTGGCTTTGGACACGGGCCAGGGATTTCTCGCCGTCGGGCGTGAAATGCTCGGTCATCCGCATCAGCTCCGTGTAACCGCGGATCGCCGTGAGCGGAGTGCGGAGTTCGTGCGAGGCATCCGCGACGAACTGCCGCACCTTCATCTCGCTTTCCTGCCGCGCCTCGAGGGCGTTGGAGACGTTGTCCAGCATCTGGTTCAGCGCGTAGCCCACGCTGCCCACTTCTGTGCCGGGGTGGGCGGCCGACGCCGGGACACGCACCCCGAGCGCCACCTCGCCGGCGTCCAGCGGGAGGCGGGAAACCTTGGTGGCCACCTCGGAGAGCTGCTCCAGCGGCTTCATGGTCCGCCGGATCACCGCCGTGCCGGCGAGGCCGATCAGCACCAGCCCGCCTGCGGACACCACCACCATGGTCCACACCAGCGAGGCCAGGGTGTCCTGCTTTTCCGCCAGCGGGAGGCCGGTGACAATCACGTCGCCATACGGTGCACGCACGGCCATGAGCCGGTACGCGCCGGCCGAGAGCGTCCGGTCCACCGGCACACCGTTCGGGGCCAGGGTGAGGAGGACGGCGTTGTCGTCGGGGGAGAGGCTCTTGCGGGTGGCGTCCCCGGCCAGGAATCCGGCGCTGCTGACCTCGCCGTCCGCCAAGCGGGCGTTGAGCGTTCCGATGCCCTGCCCCCGGGCCTCGAGGGGGTCGGGGCGGCCCCCCGAGCTGCCGGGGACGGGCCGGCCGAACTCGCTGGAGCGGTGCGATGCTTCGCCGAGCTGGTCATCGAGCTGCCGGGTCAGGAAGAGGTCCATGGAGGCATAGCTGAACAGCCCCACAGCGCCGCAGATGGCCACGAGCAGCCCCATGGCAACGAGGACCAGCCGGGTGCGCAAATGCCACGTGGACGGGTTGCGCCAGTCGCGCCCGGGGACGCGGGTGACGCCGGAAAGGGTGGGCACGGATCAGTCCGCCGGCTTCAGGACGTAGCCGGCGCCGCGCACCGTGTGGATCATGGGCACGTGGTTGGCGTCCACCTTCTTGCGGAGGTACGAGATGTAGAGTTCCACGATGTTCGCCTGACCGCCGAAGTCATAGTCCCAGACCCGGTCCAGGATCTGGGCCTTGCTGATCACCCGCTTGGGGTTCTCCATGAGGTAGCGCAGCAGTTCGAACTGCGTGGCGGTCAGATGCAGCTCCTCGCCGGCCCGGGTGACTTCGCGGGTATCGACATTGAGCACAAGGTCGCCCACCACGAGTTCGGCGGTGTCCATGGCGGCCACCCCGGAGCGCTGGACCAGCCGGTGCAGGCGCAGCAGGACCTCTTCCATGCTGAACGGCTTCGTGACGTAGTCATCGCCGCCGGCCGCCAGGCCGGTGATGCGGTCCTGGACGGCATCCTTGGCGGTGAGGAACAGTGCCGGAACCTCCGGCGCGAAGGCGCGGATCCGGCTGAGCAGCTCGACGCCGTCGAATCCGGGAAGCATCACGTCCAGCACCAGCACGTCGGGGCGGAACTCTTTGGCAAGCCGGACCGCGCTGGGCCCGTCGGCCGCCACGGCCACGGACCAGCCGGCCATCCGCAGGCCCATGCTCATGAGCTCGGAGAGGCTGGGCTCATCGTCCACCACCAGCGCGCGGATGGGGGAGCCGTCCGGATGCGTGAGCTGGGGAAGGTTGTTGGTCATGGAGTGCGAAGTGGCCATGGGACAACTCTCCGATCTGCCGGTTAGGCGGGGCTTTGGGGACCCTGTGCGGCACCTGTGAATCCCAGCCTAGCGAGCTGAACGCCTTTCCGGGGCTGTCCGGGCTGCTTTGGAGGAAGTGTGGGTCGCCGCCCGGCCTTGTGGTCAGCCGGAAGGTCACAGGCGGGGCTGTCGGCCCGCACAGCGCAGGCACAGGATCGCTCAGCACTCTGGGGTGAACATCGATCCGCATCCTGAAGGAGAAACACCATGAGCGGTCAGCATCCCGGAGCCGGTTCCGGCCCAGTTCCTGAACCCACGGCGCCCGCGCCCGTCACGACGCCCCAGGGAGTCGGGCCTCAAACAGCGTGGCAGCATGACACCCCGCCGTACGACGCCTCGCACTACGACGCCTCGCAGAACCCCGCCGGTCAGCGCGGCGACGCCGCTACCCCCGGCTGGGGCGCGCCCTCCGCCGATTCGACCGTTCCGGCCTCGTCCCCGGCCTGGGGCATGCCCCGGCAGGAACTGCCGTCCCCTCCATCCGCCGGCTGGGGTGCCCCCGGAGCCGGATCCAAAAACGCCTCTGTGGCCAAGCCCTGGACGCTCAAGCGGGGCCTCGCCGTCGCCGGGGCGGCAGCAGTCCTGGCGGTCGGCGCCGGGGCGGGCGTCTACGCCCTTACCTCAAGTTCTGCGGCAGCGGCTGGCACGGCGGGCGGGCTAGCCGGCGGCCAGGGCTCCGGCGCCCAGGGTTTCGCCCCGGGCATGCCGGGATCCGCTCAGGGCGGAGCCGCGGGCGGCGGAATGTCCGGGCAGGGCGGTCCAGGCAACTTCGCGCCCGGTGGAATGGGCGGGCTTAACTCAGCCGTGCACGCTGAATACGTCGTGCTGCAGGGAAGCGCCTACGTCACCATGGCCGAGCAGATGGGGACGGTGAGCGAGGTCAGTGCGTCCTCCGTCACGGTTAAGAGCAGCGACGGGTTCACGCGCAGCTATGCACTGGGTAGTGACGTGGTGGTGAGCAATCTGCAACAGCGGCGCCAGCAGGCAGGCGGCGGCACGGGCACCCAGCTGAGCGTGACGGACATCGTCGCCGGCGGGACGGTGCGGATCGTAGCGGCCAAAGATGGCTCCGGCTACACTGCAACGTCCGTCATGGTGGTGGCGGCGACCTCCACCGGCCAGTCCAACTGACCCCGCCGGGGCGCCCCCTGTTGCCGGGTCCGACGGGCCCGGCAACACGCCCACTCTGTGGACTGCGACGGCGGGAACGCCGGGTTTTGCCGATTCGACCTGCTGTGAACGATTTCCGCGGTTCAGCGACTCTGGTCGAACATAATTCGGAGTGAAGCGCTTGCCGACCGCTGAGTCAAAAAAACGCTTGTTATTTTATTACGTGCGCCAAATTGTGATTTGCACTACACTTCCGGAATTCGTCTCACTATGTGGAACCTGCGGTCCATTGTTACTTGCACGTTCGCATTGTTACGTTGCACACTTCAATTGTGAACAAGAACTCAACAGCACCTGCAACTGCAGCTTCCTGGGTCAGCACACCCGCTGGTACCGAGATGCGCTGTTGTCGAATGCACGCCTAACTTTTACACCCCAAGAGTTTCTAGGCATTCGCCCCCCAGCCCAGAGTCGGGCGCCCCTCCCCAGTTTTCATTGCGGGGAAAGTAGCATTCGAGCCGCGATGACGGCCATTCACATTGAGGTAAGCATTCCATGTCAGTTGCATCCGGATACGTCCACATCTCCGTCCGTAACGCCAGCAAGGCCGGCCAGACCTCCGGGATCCGCCAGGGCTTTGGTGGCCGCTCCGCATTCGCGCCCGCCGGTTCCGCCGGCACCTTCCCTGCCCCCGGATATGCAGCCCAGGGCTACAACCCTGACTCCTACGGTCAGCTGCGCGCCGTTCCGCCCGCCCCCGCCACGGCACCCACTCCCGTGATCGCTCCGGGTGCCGGCAGCGCGGTCCGTCCGGCCCCCAGCGACAACGTCGCCCGCGGCTTCGTGCTGTACATGGGGATCGACGAGGAAACCGCGGCCGCCGCCGGCACTTCGATCGCCAAGCTTGCCCAGGAGATCCGGGCCTACGCCCAGTCCCTTGTTGCCGGCGCCGAAAGCTACGCCGCCGTCGCCGTCGCGCCGGCCAGCGCCCCGGGTTCCGCCCTCGACGTCGTCCGTTCGACGTTCGGCGACCCCACCGCCGCTGCCCGCCAGCGTACCGAGACCGCCCGCCTGCAGCAGCCGCAGGATCCGCGGCCGTCCGGCGTGTTGATCGATCTCGCCCGCCGTGAGGTACACCTCGACGGCGAATCCCTGAACCTGACGTTCAAGGAATTCGAGCTCCTGAACTACCTCGTGGAGAACGGCACCCGCACCGTAGGCCGCGACGAGCTTCTCGAAGGCCTGTGGCGGAACGCCGAAGAGGTCCCCAACGAGCGGACCATCGACGTCCACATCCGCCGCCTGCGTTCCAAGCTCGGGCGCCTGGCCAACACGGTCCGCACCGTCCGCGGCCAGGGCTACCGCTTCTACGAGCACCCCGAGGTCGTCGTCTGGGCCGCTCCGGAATACTCGATCTAGCCTTGGCTTCACGCAAAGCGTCCGTTCCTCCTACTACGGGGACGGGCGCTTTCGCTTTCGCGGCACGATCCCCCGGCGCCTGCCGCATTAGGATTGGGGCATGAGCGCGCATCACATCAAACGGCTGGTGATCATGAGGCACGCCAAGTCCGACTGGCCCGGCGGGGTGGCCGATCACGAACGGCCGCTCGAAGAGCGCGGCCACAGGGATGCTCCCGTCGCCGGAAAGTGGCTACTCAAACACGACGTGGTCCCCGACTTCATTCTCTGCTCCAGCGCGCTCCGGACCCGTCAGACCTGCACCTGGGTGTGCCACGCGCTCGGTGACAAAGCGCCGACGCCGAAGCTTGAGGACGGCCTGTACGCCGCGTCCGCCTCGCGCATGCTGGCGGTGATCAACCACGTTCCGGATACCGTGAACACGCTCATGGTGATTTCGCACATGCCCGGTGTCCAGGATCTTGCCATGCATCTGGCGTCCCGGGATTCCGATCACGATGCGTACATGGACGCCGCCACCCGTTATCCGACCAGCGGGCTGACCGTGCTGGAAACGGAGAAGTCGTGGGCCGAACTGGACGGGCAGGACGCGCGGCTCACCCATTTCAAGGTTCCGCGCGCCAAATAACCGCCCGGCTGCCCGGGCGATGATTCCGGAGTCCATAGCTACCGGCTGCATTCTGCGGTTTACTGTTCCTGTTTGCTGATGTGGTTTTTCCAATGGTTTTGGGGCAGGTAAGGCAACCTCAGAGAAAAGGTGGATCAACGTGGATTCAGGGCAGCTCATAGGAATTATCATCGGCATCGTTGTGGTGCTGGCGATTGTCGCGGTCGCGGTCATGGTCAGCCGCAGGCGCAAAGTCGCCGCGGACCGGAACCGCGCTGCTGAAATGCGTGAACAGGCCAAAGCCGACGAGCTCACGGCGCGCGAACGCGAGGCCAAGGCGACGCGGGCCGAGGCGGACGCGCAGCAGGCCGAGCTTGAGGCCGAACGCCTGCGGCTGGAAGCCCGCAGCCGCCAGGAAGAAGCCGAAAAAGTCCGCTCTGGCGCGCAGGAGCAACTGCGCAAGGCCGACGAACTGGACCCCGACGTCGTCACGTCCGAGCACGACGATGCGTCAGCGGAGACCCCCACCCGGCGGAGTTTGCGGGCCGAGCCGGTCACCGGTGGGCCGGTCTCCGGTGAACCAGCGGCCGGCGAGCCGGTTCCCGGCGCGCGCGTTTCCGGTGAAGAGCGCAACCCGGACGACGTGACGCAAGCCGACACGGCCCAGACTCACACCACGGATACCAACCCGCCGGACGACAAGCCGCGAAATCTCTGAGCCCGGAATCAGGAACCCACATTCCTGAGCCCGGTATTCCAGGGCCGGAAGCGTGCGCCGGCCGCGCCGGCGTACTTAGCGGCGGGCGGAGTTCCGGGCGGGCGCTTTCGCACTGGGTGACTTGGCGGGTGTTCTTGCTGCGGGTGACCGGACCGGTGATTTGGCCGCCGGTGATTTGACGGAGGGGACCCTCGCGGGTGCCTTCGCCGCGGACTTGGCGGCCGGCCGCGCAGCCGCCGGACGTGCGGTGGTTCCCCGCCCCGTCGTCCGCGACGCGGACGGCCGCGGGCTGGCGGTCCTGGCCCCCGCGCCCCGTGAAACCGGCGCCGGACGGCGCCGCGGAGCCTGGCCGGGGACGCGCCGGCCGCGGCTCCTGCCGGGGAGGGCGGTACCGGCGAACAACTGCAGCAAGGTGACGGCTCCGGCGGCGCCGGCCAGATAGAAATACAAATCCGGGTGCGCCGAATCGACGCGCGTGGACAGGGCATTGGGGTCCGGGTTGAACGCTAGGCCCCACTGGCGCAGGAAGGCGATTCCGAACGCGATGAAGAGGATGCTGCCGGCTCCGCTCGCCACCAGGGTCTTGTGCCGGCGCCGGATCACGACCTCGGCCACGCAGGCCACATAGGCCGCTGCGGACGCACCGAGGAACCACACGAACACGGTCTCGTTCAGGGTGATCCCGGTCAGGACCAGGAGGGCCAGGGCGGCGAGAAACGCTCCGATGGCGATCTTCCCGCTGATACCCATGTGACGCATGTGAATAATCATGCCTGAGCGGGCGGCTGCTTCACGACGTAGCCGCGCATGGAGGCCATAATTGCGGCCACACTCTGCTCGCGGGTCCGCTCCGGGTTGTAGGCGTGGCGGTCCAGTCCCACCACGAAACAGGCGCCGAAGATGGCCGTTTCGAGGCTCCCGCGGGACACTGCGGGATCCACGGGATAGACGGCGGCGACTCCGTCGATGGCAGAGCCGATCACGGCGAGCAGGCGTCCGCGGAGCTCGGCGAAGGTGTCCTGCCATTCGCTGGGGGTCCGCCAGTTCTCGCTGACCCAGAGCCGGGCGAAGGACGGGTACTCGGCCATGAAGTCCATGGCCTGGCCGATCATCTCCTCCATGGCGGCGAGGGGATCGGCGGAGTCGTCCCGGACGCTCAGGAGCCGCGCCATGAGGATGTCCACGCCGTGGCGCAGCAGCTGGGCAATGAGGTCCGACTTGCTGCCGAAGTTGTAATACACCGTGCCCTTGGACACCCCGGCGGCCGTGGCGATCTCGTCGACGGTCACGCCCGCCGCACCCCGTTCGCCGATCAGTTCCATGGACGCCTCGAACAGCTTCTGCTTTGTGGCGTTGGTGCGGCCGGGACGGAGCTTCTTCTCGGGCTCCTCGGGGCCCGCCGTGCTGCCGCCGCGCGGGCTGATGGTCATACGGCGATCTCCGGTTTCAGCGTCTTGAGGGTCCAGTACTTGTTCTTGCGGACGGCCGCGGTTGACATGGCCAGTCCCAGCAAAGTGTAGCCAACCAGGCCGAGCATGGTGGGCAGGATGATCGCGAGGTCGGCCCCGTAAATCAGGTGCCGCATGCCGCTGACCACGTAGCCCATGGGCAGGATCTGGTGCACGACGTGCAAGGGCTCGGGCGTGGTCTGCCACGGGAACGTGCCGCCGGACGACACCAGCTGCAGCACCAGCAGGATGAGCACCACGAGCTTGCCGGGCGAGCCCAGCAGCGCCACGACGCCCTGGATGATGGCGCTAAACGCCATCGCGGCCGCCAGCATGAGGAACCACATCAGCACAGGGTGCGCGGGGTCCAGTCCGAGACCCACGTCCACCACGAGGGTCAGCAGGCTTGCCTGGACGGCGGACACCGCGAGGAACGGAAGCCAGCCGCCCGCAGCGATCTTCCAGGCGGGCGCGTTGGAGGCCAGCGCGCGCTGGGTGACCGGGCGCATGGCCTGGACCAGCATGAAGACGCCGATCCACAGGGCCAGCGTAAGGAAGAACGGCGCCAGCCCGGCGCCGTAGGACCCGGCCTTGGCCTGCGAGACATTGCTGACCGCGACGGGGTCGGCCATGACCTTGGAGAGGCTGTCCTTCTGGGAGTCGTCCGGGTTGGGAACCTTGCCCGCGCCCTGGGCGAGTTCCCCGGCGAGGGTTCCCGCGCCGTCGGAGGCCGTGGCTGCGCCGCTCTCCAGCTGGGCCGCGCCGTCGTCGAGTTTCTGGGCTCCCTGCACGAGCTTGCCGGCGCCGTCCACGGCGTTCTGCTGGCCAGCGGCGAGGGTGGCGGAGCCGCTGGCGAGCTGGTCCGCCCCGGCGGAGGCCTTGGCGACGGCGTCGCTGAGGGCGGGCGCCGCGCCGGCCAGCTGCGAGGCGCCGGCGCTGACGGCGGCGGAACCGTCGGCGAGTCTCTGGACCTGGGTGGCGGCAGCCTGCAGTTTCGCGGTGGAAGCGGCAGCAGCCGGCGAAGGCGCGGCCGGCGCCGGGGTGGCGTCGACGTCGGCCACGACCGCATCGGCCTGCTCCTGGGTGAGGACTCCGGCGGCGACCAGGTGGCCGGTCGATGCCACCACCCGGCTCCGCTGGCCCTGCGCGGCGGCTTGTTGCGCGGCCTGGTTGGCGGCAGCGAGCTGGCCGGGGATGCCCTGCATCGCGGTATTGAGTGCGGCGTTGCCGGCAGCCACCTGGGCGGCGCCGTCAGCCAGCTGCTGCGCGTTGGCGGGCAGGGCTGCCGTCTTGTCCTTGAGCTGGGTGAGGCCGCCGCTGAGCTGGGCCGCCCCGGCGCTCAGCGAAGTGGCGCCGTCCCGGAGCTTGACTTCGCCGTTGTAGAGCTCGGTGGCGCCGCTTTTGAGCTCGCCCGTGCCTTGGTGCAGGGTCACCGTGCCGTCATGGAGCCGGGCGACGCCGTCGGCCAGTTGCCCTGCGCCGTCGGAGGCCTTGAGCATCTGCGTATGGATGGTGCCGAACCCGGTCAGTAGCTGGTTGGCCGTTTCCTCGCCCACCTCCTTGGCCACTGTCGTGTGCACGGCCGTGGTGAGTTTGTCCACGATGGTGCTCAGGAGGTAGTTGTTGGCGTCGTTGGTGGTGACATTGAGCATGGCCTGGTGGCCGGCGTCGAAGCTGCCGGGGGAGGCCAGGTTCGCGGAAAAGTCCTTCGGGATCTTCAGGGCAAACGCGTAGGTGCCGTTGCTGACGCCCTGGTCGGCTTCCGCGGTGCTGGCGACCGTCTTCCAGTTGAAGACGTGGCCGTCCACAAGGCTCTCGGCCACCTTCCGGCCGGCCTCCAGCCGGGTGCCGTCGGCGGACGCGGCGCCGGAGTCCTCGACCACCAAGGCCGCATCGATCTGGTTCAGCTTGCCGTACGGATCCCAGTTCGCGTAAAGGTACACCGCGCCGTAGAGCAGCGGGACCAGGGCCAGGGCCAGGATGGTCAGCTTGGGCAGCAGCCCGCCGGTCATTCGTTTGAGCTCGGAGCGGGCCAGCCGCAGCACAGTCACTTTGCGTCCTCGGTTTCGGGTAGAAGGGGATGGGCGGGGCGGGTTTCGTCGGGCTCGGGGACCGCGTTGCCGATCACGGCGGCGGGCCCCGTCCAGCCGTCCGGAATGCGGGTGACGGTAGCGACGACGGCGAGCCGCCGCCCGGCGTCGTGCGCCAGTTCCATCAGCCGCGGCAGCCAGTCGGAGGCGTCGCCGCTGTGCCGGTCGGGCGAGTCCATCACGAGCAGGCCCGTGTCCGGATCGGCGAGGGCGAGCGCCGTCAGCAGTTCGACCCGCCGGCCGGCCGGCAGTTGCTCGGTCCAGAGCCCGGCGATGTCCTCGAAGTTGTTGAGCTTCAGCCAGGGGGTGCTGCGCAGGGCACCGCGGTGGCGGCGCGGGATCAGGGACAGGTCCTCCGTGACGAGGTCGCGGACGCTCAGGTGCTGCTCGGGCTCGTTGACGCCGGGGGAGTCGACCACGTTGCTGGCCTGCCGGAGCGCCTTGATCCGCCCGCTGCCGTCCCAGCCGATGTTCCCCGACGAGGGCCTCATGCGTCCGGTCAGGGCCAGGGCGAGGGCCGTCCTCTGGTCTTGGCGGGGGCCTTCGACGAGCAGGAGTTCACCGCGCGCGGCCTCCAGCGAGGTCGGCGGCAGCAGGTCATCCCGCCGGCCGGTCACGGAGAGTTGTTGTACGCAGAGCAAAGCGTGCCTTTCGCAGAAACGGTGTCTGCTCCAAGGCTAACTAAACTGACCGGTCAGTTCAAATAAGATGCCGGTGGTGTGATGAACGAGACGCGCCGGCAGGTTCAGAGGCCGTAGGCCTCCAGCAGGCGGAGCCAGACCTCGCTGATCGTCGGATAGGAGGGCACGGCATGCCAGAGCCGGTCCAGCGGCACTTCCCCCACGATCGCGATGGTGGCCGCGTGCAGGAGTTCGGCAACATCCGGGCCGGCGAACGTGGCGCCCAGCAGCACTTTGCGGTCCTCATCGATGACCAGCTGCGCCCACCCTTCGTAGTTTTCGGCATGCAGGGAGGAGCCGGAGACCTGGATGGGAAGCTCCACGGTGGAGGCCCGGAAGCCGCCCTTCTCGGCCTGCGCCTTGGTCCGGCCGACGTTCGCCAGTTCGGGGTCGGTGAACACCACGTTCGGCACCGCGTGGTCATAGGCCGTCTGGGCAAAGCCGGTCCACGGTGCCGGCTCGCCGGTGAGCTCGCCCTTGGCCCGGGCGGCAATGGCGTCGCCGGTGGCCCGGGCGCCGTACTTGCCCTGGTGCGTCAGCATGGCCCGTCCGGCGGCGTCGCCTGCCGCGTAGAGCCACGGGGTGCCGGAGGCCTCGTTTTCTGCGGCGCGGTGGACTAGGCCGGTGGCATCGGTGGTGAGCCGCAGCGGGCCGCCCTCCGGCGCGGAAATCCCGACGCTGTCCAGGCCGATCCCCTCGAGGGCGGGGTGCCGGCCGGTGGTGACCAGCAGTTTGTCGGCCGTGAGGCTCGCACCCGCGGCTGCCCCTGCGCCGGCGCTGGTACCGCCCCCGGACCCGCCGTCGAGCATGACGGTGAGGGAACCGTCGTCGTTCTCGCTGACGCTGCGTGTACCGGTATGGAGGCGGAGGTCGACGCCGTCGGCGCGCAGTCCGGCAGCGACCAGTTCGGCGGCCTGCTCCGGGAAGGCGCCCAGGAGGGCGCCGCGGGCAACGAGCGTCACGGCCGCGCCAAGGCGGGCGTAGGCCTGGGCCAGTTCGACGCCGGCCACCCCGCCGCCGAGCACGGCGAGCCGCTCGGGAACTTCGCGGGCGGACGTCGCCTCCCTCGTGGTCCAGTATTCGATGTCCTGCAGCCCCTCGACCGGTGGCTGGTTGGGGGCGGATCCCGTCGCGACCACCACGGCGTGCCGGGCTGTGAGCGCGTAGCTGTTGCCGTCCAGCCCGGCCACCTCCACCTGCCGCGGGGCGGTGATCCAGCCGTGGCCGCGGATCAGATCTATCCCGGTGTCTTCCACCCATTTGACTTGGCTGTCGTCCTGCCAGTTCGAGGTGAAGTAGTCCCGGCGCTTGAGGACGGCGGCCACATCCAGGGTTCGGGTGACGGCCTCCAGGGCGCCGGGGACGGTCTGCGCGCCGTGCAGGGCGGTGCCCGGCCGCAGAAGCGCCTTCGACGGCATACACGCCCAGTAGGAACACTCGCCGCCCACCAGCTCAGCCTCGATCAGCACCGCCGTCAGGCCGCCGCGGACCACGCGGTCCGCCACATTTTCCCCGACGGCGCCCGCGCCGATCACAATGACATCGAATTCCCGCTCGAGCCGTAACGTCATGGCACCAGCCTACGCCGGGGCCTTAGCGCGCTCGGGACGGGCGCTGGGGCGGGCGTTCCGGGCGCCGTCGCGGCCGGGGCCCGGCTTAATGTGCCGGGCAAAGCCCTTTGCAGGACCGGGGACCATCGATACTGTTGGGACCATACTTGGGGGAGGAGGCGGCGATGGCCGCAGGAAATATCACAGCAGGCAAGACCCTGCCGATGGCGAGGTTCAGTGCGCAGGCCCGGCTCCGGGCGCTTCAGACGGACATCCTGGAGCTGATCCTCGAACGCGATCTTGTTGCCGGGGACCCGCTGCCCACGGAGAGCGAGCTCACCGCCGCTCTCGGCGTCGGCCGCAATACGCTGCGGGAATCGCTGAAGGCGCTCCAGGCGGTGGGAGTCATTGAGATCAGGCACGGCTTTGGCATGTTCGTGGCCCCGAGCAACTTCGAGGCACTGACCGACGGCCTCACTTTCCGTGCGCGGTTGTCGCTGCGCCACCACGGCGAAGAAGCGATGCAGCTCGTCGATGTCCGGCAGGCGCTCGAATCCGGCCTGGTCGGTGCCGCGATGGACAAGATCACGCCCGAACAGCTGGCCGCAGTGGAGGAATCGGTCGAGCGCATGGAAGCCTCGGCCGCTGCCGGGGAGCCCTTCATCGAAGCCGACGCGGAGTTCCACCGCCGGCTGTTCGAGCCGCTGAACAACGAACTCCTGATCAGTCTCATGGACGTTTTCTGGAAGGTCTACCGCCGGATCCACCTCGAGGTCGGCAGCCTGTATGCGGTGGACCTTCATGAAACCGCCGCGCTGCACAGGGAGATCTACGAGGCTGTTGCCTCGGCGGATAAGGTCCTCGCTGCCGAGCGGCTCAACAGCCATTTCGATGGAATCCGCAGCATCATCGCCCAGACAACGGCCTGACCGCCTGATTCGCCGTCAACCCGCGTCGATTGCTCCGTAGCCGCCCTTTTGACCCGCCAGAAGGGCAGTTATGGAGCAATCGAGGGTTAGCGGACTGGAGGCCGAAGCTTAAAACAGAAGATCCGCCCCGGCGAACCGGGGCGGATCTTCTTCTGTTGTGCGCCCAAAGGGATTCGAACCCCTGACCTTCTGTTCCGTAGACAGACGCTCTATCCAGCTGAGCTATGGGCGCATTCTCGGCTCTTGGGGAACTTCTCGCTCCCCGAACCTCGAATTACTTTACGCGAGCCCGGGCCCAGTTACAAATCGAAACGGGTGTAATTTGGGCAACTAGACCGGTCTACGTGACCTTAGTCACAAAAAGTGCTACTGTTCACCGGCAACTTCCTTGGATTTCCGCGGTTTTTGATTCGCACAGCCCTGGTCATCCCATGTCCGGGCCCAAAATCGGCACCCTGGCGAGCCCTAGCATTTAGGACACACCACTGAACCCGAGGAAGGGAACCGTAATGGGAGATCTGGCGCGACTGCCGTTGCTTGAAAAGGCACCCACCACACATGCCGGTCTGCTGGCATGGGTTGAAGAGGTGGCTGAACTGACTCAGCCGGACCGGATCTACTGGGTTGACGGCTCGGAAGAGGAAAACACCCGGCTGACCGATGAGCTCGTTGCCGCGGGCACCCTGACCCGGCTGAACGAGAACCTGTTCCCCAAGTCCTTCGCAGCCTTCTCCGACCCGGCCGACGTGGCGCGCGTTGAAGAGCAGACCTTCATCTGCTCCGAGAACAAGCGCGATGCAGGGTTCACCAACAACTGGATGGCACCGGCGGAGATGAAGGAGAAGCTGCGCGGCCTGTTCGCCGGCTCCATGCGCGGCCGCACCATGTACGTCATCCCGTTCGTGATGGGCCACCTGGACGCCGAGGACCCCAAGTTCGGCGTGGAGATCACGGACAGCGCCTACGTTGTCGCCTCCATGCGCATCATGGCGACCATCGGCACCGAGGTCCTGGACAAGATCACCGCCACGAACGCGTTCTTCGTCCCCGCACTGCACTCCCTGGGCGCACCGCTGGCCCCGGGACAGGCTGACGTCGCATGGCCCTGCAACCCGGACAAGTGGATCGTGCACTTCCCGGAGGAGCGCTCCATCTGGTCCTTCGGCTCCGGCTACGGCGGCAACGCCCTGCTCGGCAAGAAGTGCTACGCCCTGCGCATCGCCTCGGTGATGGCCCGCGACGAAGGCTGGCTGGCCGAGCACATGCTCATCCTCAAGCTGACCTCGCCGGAGAAGAAGAACTACTACGTCTCCGCCGCCTTCCCCTCCGCCTGCGGCAAGACCAACCTCGCCCTGCTGGATCCGACCATCGAGGGCTGGGAAGTCGAAACCCTCGGCGACGACATCACCTGGATGCGGATCGGCAAGGAAGGCGAACTGCGCGCCACCAACCCGGAGGCGGGCCTGTTCGGCGTCGCCCCCGGCACCGGCTGGGGCACCAACCCGAACGCCATGCGCGCCATCGCCAAGGGCCACAGCATCTTCACCAATGTGGCCCTCACGGACGACGGCGGCGTGTGGTGGGAAGGCATGACCGACGAGGTCCCGGCGCACCTGACCGACTGGCAGGGCAACTCCTGGACGCCTGATTCGGACAAGCCCGCAGCCCACCCGAACTCGCGCTTCTGCACCCCGATCTCCCAGATCGACATGCTGGCCGAGGAGTACTACAGCCCCGACGGCGTAGAGCTTTCCGCCATCCTCTTCGGCGGCCGCCGCAAGACCACGGTTCCCCTGGTGACCGAGGCCCGCAGCTGGACCAACGGCATCTTCATGGGCTCCACCCTGTCCTCCGAGACCACGGCCGCGGCGGCGGGCCAGGTGGGCGTGCTCCGCCGGGATCCCATGGCCATGCTGCCCTTCATCGGCTACGACGCCGGCGACTACCTGAAGCACTGGATCAGCGTTTCGTCCAAGGCCAACCCGGCGCGGCTGCCCAAGATCTTCCTGGTCAACTGGTTCCGCCGCACGGCCGACGGCGACTTCGCCTGGCCCGGGTTCGGCGACAACGCGCGTGTCCTCAAGTGGGCCATCGAGCGCATCGAGGGCAAGGCCGACGCCGTCGAGACGCCCATCGGGTTCGTGCCGGCCGGCCACGCGCTGGACCTCACCGGCCTGGACCTGACCCACGCCCACGTTGAAGACGCCGTCCGCGTCGACCCGCAGGAGTGGGCCACCGAGCTGGCCTCGATTGAAGAGTGGTACGCCAAGTTCGGCGACTCCCTGCCGGAGGCCCTGCGTACCGAGCTGGAAGGCCTGAAGGCCCGCATGGCAGCCCAGCAGTAACAAGTACCGGCCAACGAACAGCGGCCCCGCACCTTGCGAAAGGTGCGGGGCCGCCGTCGTCTAACAGAGGCCTCCGCCGCCTGGGCCCACACTGCCGAGAGACCCCCAACGAGCGTGCGAGTTTGGGGAGGTGGCGGGGAGGGTCTCCTGGCTGAGCGGAGCGAAGCTAGGGAGGCGGTGGGGACTTAGCTGGCGAGCCAGATGTCCGGGCCGAAGACCTCGTAGTGGATCTTCGTGGCCGGGATGCCGGCGTTGATGGCTTCGTTGCGGATGTTCTTCATGAACGGCAGCGGGCCGCACAGGTACAGGGACGCGTTGGCGGGCAGGTCCACTTCGCGCAGCGACATGAAGCCGGTCCTGGCCCCCGCTTCCGGCTGCTCGAGCCAGAGCTGGAGGTCGGCGCCGTCGAGGCGTTCGACGTCGTCGGTCATCTGGGAGCGCAGCGCCCAGCTGTCCAGGGTGCTTTCCGCGTGCAGGACCAGGACCTGGCGGTCCGAGCCGGACTCGGCGAGGGAGCGCAGGATGGACGCCGTGGGGGTGCAGCCGATGCCGGCCGAGGCCAGGACCACGGGGCCGTCGCCCTCCTTGAGCGTGATTTCGCCATAGGGGTTGGAGATTTCGATGACGTCGCCGACCTCCACGGTGTTGTGCAGCACGGGGGAGACCTCGCCGCCGTCGTCGAGCTTCGTGGTGAAGCTGCGGCTGGTGCCGGCGTCGCCGGAGAGGGAGTACTGGCGGACCTGGCGGAGTCCGTCCGGCAGGGTGACTTTGACGCTGACGTACTGGCCGGGGAGGGCCGCGGTGATGGGGGTGTCGTCGGCCGGTTCCAGGGTGAAGGTCATGGAGCCGGTGCCGGCGGGGGTCTTGGCGGCAACCTTCCAGGGGGTCCACATCTCGCCGTTCGCCTGGGCGGCGTAGAGGCCTTTCTCGAGCTTGATCAGCGCGTCCGCCATGAGCCAGTAGACCTCGGTCCAGGCCTCGGCGATTTCCGGGGTGATGACCTCGGCGAGGTCCTCGGCGATGGCGGCGAAGAGGTGCTCGTAGACCACCTGGTACTGCGGTTCGGTGATGCCCAGGGAGGCGTGGCGGTGCGCGATGCGGGACAGGACGGTCTCGGGCAGGGTGCCTGGGTTGTTCACCAGGTGGGTGGCGAAAGCGGCGATGCTTCCGGCCAGGGCCTGCTGCTGGTTGCCGTTGCGCTGGTTCGAGCGGCTGAAGAGCCCGTCCAGCAGTTCCGGATGCGCGGCGAAGAGCCGGGCGTAGAACTTGGGGGTGATCTCGCCGATGCGGGAACCGACCAGCGGCAGGGTGGCCTCGATGACCGGGAAGGACTTGTCCGAGAGCATGCTGACTCCTGAGTTAGTGGCCCGGGGTCTTCAACCGGACCGCGATGTGAATACTAATATTTGAAATGCGAGTATTTACACCTCAGTTCTACATGCCGTAGAAGAGTGATGCAAATCGGGCGGGCTCAGGGCCGTGGCTAAAGTCCGGGACTAGATGAGTGAGTCCGTATTCGTTTAGTGGTCGTAGGCGATGAGTGAGCGTTTGCGGGGCGCGTCGATGTGCCAGTTGTGCCAGATACCGGCGGCGAGTGCGAAGAGTCTGGCCGCGACTCTGGCATAGACCCCGGCGAGGGTCCGTCCGCCGTGCTGTTCAAGGGTGAGTTGACCTTTGAGGGTGTCGAAGACGGATTCGATCCATTGCCGGATGCCGCCGAAGTTCCCGAAGCGGTGCTTCTCGTCTTTGCGGTCGGGCCGGATCAGGGTGGCGCCGAGATTTTCTGTGATGAATTGT
>NZ_FNJS01000045.1:0-33658 GCF_900104405.1 Arthrobacter sp. ok909
GCTACGGCGTCATGTGCACCCCGGACGGGATGATCTTCGACGACGGCGTCACCTTGCGCCTGGACGAGGACCGCTTCTTCATGACCACCACCACCGGCGGCGCCGCCAAGGTCCTGGACTGGCTGGAGGAATGGCTGCAGACCGAATGGCCCGAACTGGACGTGCACTGCACCTCGGTCACGGAGCAGTGGTCCACGATCGCCGTCGTCGGTCCGAAATCCCGCGCCGTCGTGGCGAAGCTGGCACCGGAACTGGCAGCCGACGGCGGCCTGGAGGCCGAGGCCTTCCCGTTCATGACCTTCAAGGAAACCACCCTCGCCTCCGGCGTCCGGGCCCGGATCTGCCGGATCTCGTTCTCCGGTGAACTGGCCTATGAAATCAACGTCCCGTCCTGGTACGGGCTGAGCACCTGGGAAGCGGTGGAAGCGGCCGGTGCGGAGTTCAACATCACCCCGTACGGCACCGAAACCATGCACGTGCTGCGCGCCGAGAAGGGCTACCCGATCGTCGGCCAGGACACCGACGGGACCGTGACCCCGCAGGACGCCGGCATGGAATGGGTGGTCTCCAAGGTCAAGGACTTCATCGGCAAGCGCTCCTACGCCCGCCAGGACGCCGGCCGCGCCGACCGGAAACACCTGGTCAGCGTCCTCCCCGTGGACGGCACGATCCGGCTCCCCGAAGGCACCCAGCTCGTGGAGCAGGGCATCACCGTCAACCCCGCCGACGGCCCCGTGCCCATGCAGGGGTTCGTGACCTCGAGCTACCACAGCGCCGCGCTCGGCCGATCGTTTGCCCTGGCCCTGATCAAGAACGGCCGCAACCGCATCGGCGAAACCCTGGTCGCGGCCGCCGGAGACCAGCTCGTGAACGTCGTCGTCGCAGAAACCGTACTTTTTGACCCCGAAGGGACCCGCAAAGATGGCTGACACAGCAGCACTCGAAAATTCCAAGAAGATCCAGACCCTCCGGAAGAGTCCGGGAGCGCTCCTGGCCGCAGCCCTTGAAGCGGGATCCGTTGCGGGTGTCGTGGAGCTGCGCGAGGTGCCGTTCCTGACCATGGCGGGGCTCCGGATCAACCCTGCCGGCGACGCCGGGCAGCGGCTGGGCGCCCTCACCGGCGGCCTGCCGGCCGCTTCCGGGGAGGTCCGCAGCAGCGGCGACACCGCGGTGTTGTGGCTGGGTCCGGCAGAATTCCTGCTCGTGGCGCCCGCCGAATCCCACGAAAGCCTGGGCGGCGAGCTCCCGCGGACGCTCATCGAAGCACTGGGCGACGGCGAAGGCCAGGTGGTGGATCTCTCCGCCAACCGCACCACGCTCGAGCTCTCGGGTCCGCGGGCCCGGGCCGTGCTGGAAAAGGGCTGCGCCCTCGACCTGCACCCGCGCGTCTTGAAGGCCGGGACGGCCCTATCCACGGAAATCGGCGGCATCCCCGCGATTCTGTGGAAGACCGGGGAGGAGACCTACCGGATCTTCCCGCGGGCATCCTTTGCGGAGTTCCTGGGCCGCTGGCTCCTGGACGCCATGCGCGAATTTGCGACTCCTGAGGTCCCCTGATGGCGCCCAGCGTCCTGGACCTGTTTTCTGTTGGCATCGGGCCGTCCTCCTCCCACACGGTCGGCCCGATGCGGGCGGCCAAGCGCTTTGCCGACGGACTGAAAAGCGACGGGCACCTGAGCTCGACGACGCGGGTGCAGGCCGAACTGTTCGGTTCGCTCGGTGCCACAGGCCGGGGGCACGGTTCGGACAAGGCCGTGGTCCTGGGCCTGCAGGGCCAGGACCCGGAGACCGTGGACACCGGCACTGCCGATGACCAGGTGGCGGCCGCGGCCCTGGATGCGGAACTGCGGATCGGCGGGGTCCACCGGGTGGACTTCAACTGGGACGAGGACGTGGTCCTGCACCGCCGCAAGTCGCTGCCGGCCCACCCCAACGGCATGACCTTCCGGGCGCTGGACCACTCCGGGGCAGTGCTGAAGGAACGCAGCTACTACTCAATCGGCGGCGGCTTCGTAGTTGACGGCAACGCCCAGGGCGCCGACCAGGTGGTGGCCGACGACACCGTGCTGCCCTACCCCTTCAGCACGGCCGACGAGCTGCTGGAGATCTGCCGGCGCGAGCACATGTCCATCTCCGACGTCATGCTCGCCAACGAACTCGTCTGGCGCAGCGAGGCCGAGCTCCGGGAGAAGCTCCTGGCGCTGTGGGCGGTCATGCGCCAATGCGTGGACAACGGCTGCGCTGCCGAGGGAATCCTGCCCGGCGGGCTGAACGTCAAACGGCGTGCCCCGTCCCTGTTCCGGACGCTGGCGGCTACCGCCGTCAGCGCCGAGACAGACGCCCGGACCCCGTCCCTGGCCCAGGTGCCCGCAGACCCGCTGCTCGCCATGGAATGGGTGAACCTGTTCGCCCTGGCGGTCAACGAGGAAAACGCCGCGGGCGGCAGGATCGTCACGGCCCCCACCAACGGCGCCGCCGGAATCGTGCCGGCCGTGCTGCACTATTACGTCAAGTTCGTCCCCGGAGCCGACGACGACGGCGTCATCCGCTTCCTCCTGACCGCGGCCGCCGTCGGGATCCTGTTCAAGATCAACGCCTCGATCTCCGGGGCAGAGGTCGGCTGCCAGGGTGAAGTGGGATCGGCGTGTTCCATGGCGGCGGCGGGATTGTGCGAGGTCCTGGGCGGCACCCCGGAACAAGTGGAAAACGCCGCCGAAGTGGGGATCGAACACAACCTCGGCCTGACCTGCGATCCCGTCGGCGGGCTGGTGCAGATCCCCTGCATCGAACGCAACGCCATCGCCAGTGTCAAAGCCATCAACGCCGCCCGCCTGTGCCTCCACGGCGACGGCAGCCACAAAGTCTCGCTGGATAAGGCGATCAAGACCATGCGCGAAACAGGCGCGGACATGAAAACCAAGTACAAGGAGACCTCCCGCGGAGGCCTCGCCGTGAACGTCGTGGAGTGCTGAACCGTGGACACATCAAATAGCAGCGCCCAGGAATACGTTCTGACACTCGATTGCCCGGAAACGCGCGGCATCGTCCACGCCGTGTTGGGATTCCTGTTGGAACAGGGCTGCGACATCCTGGAAAGTAAGCAATTCGACTCACAGCCGGACGACCACTTCTTCATGCGGATCCACTTTGCCTCGGCCGGGGAACCGGCCACCCTGGAGTCGCTGAGCGACGCTTTCGTGCCTGTAGCCGAAAAATTCGGCATGCACTGGGAGTTGCGCCGGCAGGGGACCAAGCGGCGGGTCCTGATTATGGTCTCGAAATTCGAGCACTGCCTCAACGATCTGCTGTTCCGGGCCCGCATCGGCGAGCTGCCCATCGACATCGTCGGTGTCGCTTCGAACCATCCGGACCACCGGGGCATCGTGGAATGGCACGGGATCCCTTTTTCCCACATTCCCGTCACGGCGGAGACCAAGGCGGTGGCCGAGGACGAACTCTTGAAACTGGTGGACGGCCTGGACGTCGAGCTCGTGGTGCTGGCCCGTTACATGCAGGTCCTCAGCGACAACCTCACGCGCCGGTTGGATGGCCGTGCCATCAACATCCATCACTCCTTCCTTCCCAGCTTCAAGGGCGCGAAGCCCTACCACCAGGCGCACGCCCGGGGTGTGAAGACAGTCGGTGCCACCGCCCACTACGTCAACGCGGAGCTGGACGAAGGACCGATCATCGCCCAGCAGGTGGTGGAAGTGGATCACACCTACGGGCCCGACGAACTCGTGGCTGCCGGACGCGATACCGAGTGCAAGGCACTCTCCAATGCCGTCCGCTGGCACTGCGAGGGGCGCGTCTTCCTCCAGGGCAACCGGACAGTCGTCCTGCGCTAAATCCCGCGTTGGATTCAGTGCCGCACCGGGTCCCGGTGCGCGGCCGCCCGGCGCCGGCCTGGCCTGCCCCTCGCGTGCGGGGGCAGGCCAGACGGTGCGGGGGCAGGTCAGGAGCGGCCGGCCGGGACGTTCGCCGCCATCAGCGCGCACATCTGGCGCAGCAGCGACGCGCGGTCCTCGGCCGACACGGCGTCCTGCGGGAGCCCGACCTTGAAGCCCGTGATCGGCAGTTCGCCGGCGGCGCGCAGGCACCGGGCGATTTCCCGGGCGTTGAGCAACGAACTTACCGGTGCTCCCTCGACCTCGACGGCAGGGAGGTGGGCATCAATCCAGGGATAGCCGAATTCCGTCGCTTCGCCGGAGCAGCCGGAGAACATGAGGCCGCTGAGAACCCCCGCATCGCGGGCATAGGCGATGTGCTCCGCGGCCGTGCGGCTCTGCCGGGTCTCGATCACGGACCGCGCCCAGTTCACGAGCATGCCAATCCCGTGCCCCCGGTCTTTGAGCGAACGAACGACGTCGATCTCCGCCTGGATTGAGAGGAACCCCTTTTCGGGATCCCGCCCCTGCCGGGGAGCGTCGCAGTGTTCCACCACGAGGGACGTGCCGGACCAGTCCCAGTCCAGGATCTCCGCCAGGGACTCCGCGAAGGCCGGCGCCGCGCCCCGCCACGGCGGCGCGGAGTGCAGCGCCACCGCCTCCACCGGATGTCCTTGATCCCGCAGCCCGGTGACGTACTCCCTGACGCCCGCCGTGAAGTCGATGGCTGCCCGCCGCCCCTCCGGGTCCACCGACGCGAGTCCGAAGTGCCGGTCCAGGCCCACCCTTTGCATGGTTCCCGGAATCGCCGTGACCACGGCCGACCACCCGGCGGGAGCTCCGGCCGGCCAGGGATCGCCGCCGGTTGCCCGGTAGGGAACCTCAAGGCCGCGGATAGCCGGGATCTGCGCTATCGCTTCGAAAAACTGCCTTTGTGTGAAGCCCTCCGGCTGGGCGGGATAAGCGCCGACGATCAGTGACATGATTCTCTCCTTTGGTTGGAAGGCGGACCGGGTCTGGCTCCGGAACTCACAGCAAGGCGACGTCACGGCCGGCCCGAGGCCCTCTCACGGGTCTTCCCGCAGTCGCGTCCGTCACCGCTTGACGGGCCGGTGTGATGGCCCTTACAGTTTTCCCTACAAGCATCGGACGTCCTACATCCGATAAATATACTCGAATGGTGAGGCAACTTATGAGCAAGACAACCAAGAACTTGCCGCTGGTCAATGACGCCAGCCGCCGGAGCTTCCTCAAGCTGTCGGGCGCGCTGGGCGTGGCCGCGGCTTTCACCACTTCCCTGTCTGCGTGCGGCGGGGCCGCCAGCACGACGGCGGGAGCGGCAGCCAACACCGCTCCGATCAACAAGGACCTCATCATCGAGGCAGGCATCTCGTACGCCCTGTCCACCGGCTTTGACCCGCTGTCCAGCTCCGGGGCAACTCCATTGGCGGCCAACCTGCACGTCTACGAGGGCCTGGTGGAACTCCACCCCGCCACCCGCGAGCCGTACAACGCCCTCGCCGCCGCCGACCCCAAAATGGTCACCCCCACCACCTACCAGGCGACCCTGCGCGACGCCGCCAAGTTCCACAACGGAACCCCGGTCACTGCCGAGGACGTCGTCTTCTCCTTCACCCGCGTCATGGACCCGGCCAACAAGTCGCTGTTCTCGCAGTTCATCCCGTTCATCAAGGACGTCAAGGCCATTGACGCGAAGACTGTCGAGTTCTCGCTGAAGTACGCCTTCCCTGCCTTCCCCTCGCGCATTTCGGTCGTCAAGATCGTGCCCAAGGCACTCGCCAACTTCCCGCTCGGTTCCGACCAACTCAAGGCGTTCGATGCCAAGCCCGTCGGCTCCGGCCCGTACAAACTGATCTCCGCCGTCAAGGACGACAAGATCGTGTTCGAGGCGAACCCCGACTACAACGGTCCGATGCCCGCCCTCGCCAAGGGCATGACCTGGCTGCTGCTCTCCGACGCCGCCGCCCGTGTCACGGCGATGCAGTCCGGCCGCGTACAGGCGATCGAGGACGTCCCGTACCTGGACATCGAGGGGCTGAAGTCCAAGGCCACGGTGGAATCCGTCCAGTCCTTCGGCATGCTGTTCCTGATGTTCAACTGCGCCAAGGCTCCGTTCGACAACAAGCTGGTCCGCCAGGCCCTGCACTTCGGCCTGGACAAGGACTCCATCATCAAGAAGGCCCTGTTCGGCAACGCCAAAGCCTCCAGCTCCTACTTCCAGGAAGGGCACCCGGACTACGTCAAGGCCAAGAACGTCTACGGCTACGACCCCCAGAAGGCCGCGGACCTGCTGAAGCAGGCCGGCGTCACCAACCTGGAATTCGAGCTCCTGACCACCGACACGGCATGGGTGAAGGATGTGGCCCCGCTGATGCTCGAATCCTGGAACAAGATCCCCGGCGTCAAGGTCACGCTGAAGAACCTCCAGTCCGGCGCGTTGTACACGGACCGGGTGGGCAAGGCCGATTTCTCCGTCGTCGCCGCCCCGGGCGATCCGTCGGTCTTCGGAAACGACGCCGATCTGCTGCTGAGCTGGTTCTACGCCGGCGACACCTGGATGAAGGGCCGGGCCTACTGGGCGGCCACGCCGGAACGCGCCAGGCTCGTTGACCTCATGGCGAAGGCCGGCCAGTCAGCCCCGGCAGATGCGAAGAAATTGACCGGCGATATTGTGGATCTGGTGTCCGAAGAGCTCCCGCTCTACCCGGTCTTCCACCGACAGCTTCCCAGCGCCTGGGATGCCAAGAAGCTCAGCGGCTTCAAGCCGCTGCCCACCACGGGTGTCGGCTTCGTCGGCGTCGGCCGCACCGCCTGATTCCTCCCCCACCGCCGGTCCGGACGGGTCCCCCACCCGTCCGGACCGGCATGTTTTGCCACCCGTGCCGGCTGAGGCCGGGACAACCTTCCACGAATTCCGGAGACAACATTGGTCACAATATTGCGCCTGCTGGGCCGCAGGCTTGCGGCGCTGCCCCTGATGATCCTGGGCATTACCCTGCTGGTGTTCCTTGTCCTGCAGGCCGCCCCGGGTGACCAGGCGAGCAGCGCCCTCGGCGACGGAGCCAGCGAGGAAGCCAAGGAACAGTACCGCGAGAGCAACGGGCTCAATGATCCCCTGGTCCTGCAGTATTTCCGGTTCCTGGGCAAGCTGCTCCAGTTCGACCTCGGCGTCACCACGCCGCCGGCGAAATCAGTGGCGGCCATGATCGCGGCGGCCTTCCCGCTGACCCTTCAGCTGACCTTCCTCGGCGTGCTGATCGCCGTCGTGGTGTCCCTGCCGCTCGGGATCGCCGGCGCACTGTACCGGGACAAGTGGCCGGACCAGATGGTCCGGGTCTTCTCGATCGCCGCCGTCGCAACGCCGTCGTTCTGGCTCGGCATCCTGCTCATCCAGTGGTTCGCGCTCGGCACCGACCCCGCCTTCCCCTCCGGCGGCATCGCGGCGCCGGAATCGGGCTTCGGCGGGTGGCTGAACTCGATGACGCTCCCGGCCCTGGCCCTCGGCATTCCGGTCGCGGCCTCGCTGATCCGTGTGGTCCGCACCTCGATGGTCGAGGAACTGGACCGCGACTACGTCCGCACCGCCGTCGGCAACGGCGTCCCCTACTGGGAGGTTGTTTCACGGAACGTGCTCCGCAACGCCCTGGTCACCCCGGTGACTGTGCTGGGGCTGCGGATCGGCTACCTCCTGGGCGGCGCCGTCGTCATCGAAATGATCTTTGCCCTGCCCGGCATGGGCCAACTGATCCTCAACGGCATCACCAACCTCGACGTCAACCTGGTGCAGGGCGTGGTCCTGACCATCTCCGTCACCTTCGTGCTGGTGAACATCGCCGTCGACCTTCTGTACCTGCTCATCAACCCCCGAATCAGGACGGTCTGACCCATGCGCAGCAAACTCGCTGAACGCCTTAGCGCCCCGGGAGTCCGCTTCAAGGCCCTCCCGTGGAGCTCCCGGCTCGCCCTCGTCTTCCTGGTGGTCATCACTCTTGCCGCCGTCTTCGCGCCCGTCATCGCCCCGCACGATCCGCTGGAATCCTTCATTCCGGCGACCCCGCCCGGCGGGGAAAACCTGTTCGGCACCGACCGGCTGGGCCGCGACATCTTCTCGCGCCTGCTCTACGGGGCACAGTCCTCCCTGATGATCGGCCTGGGCGCGGTCTCGCTGGCCGTCCTCGCCGGCGCCCTGCTCGGCTCCCTCGCCGCGACCTCCAGCAAGGGCGTCAACGAGGGCATCATGCGCCTCATGGACATCCTCATGGCCTTCCCCGGCATCGCCCTGGCCGCGGTGCTGCTGGCCGTCTTCGGCAACACCGTGCCCACCATCATCGTGGCCATCGCCGTGATCTACACGCCCCAGCTCGCCCGGGTGGTGCGCGCCAACGTGCTCTCCCAGTACGGCGAAGACTATGTCCGGGCCGCCCGGGTGATCGGCGCCGGCCGCTCGTACATCCTGCTCAAGCACATTGTCCGCAACACCGCGGCCCCTGTCCTGGTGTTCGCCACGGTGATGGTCGCGGACGCGATCATCCTGGAGGCCTCGCTGTCCTTCCTTGGCGCCGGCGTCCAGGACCCCGCACCGTCGTGGGGCAACGTGATCTCCTACGGCCGCAACCTCGTCCTCTCCGGCGGCTGGTGGGCCACCACCTTCGCCGGCCTGACCATCCTGCTCACGGTCCTCGCCCTGAACATCCTGGCCGAGGGGCTCACCGATGCCATGGTCAACCCGAAGCTCCGCAAGGCTCCCGTCGTGAAGGATGACGACGGCTTCTCCTCCCCCGTCGCCGCCGTCGACGCCGAGATCGGCACGTCCGTGGCCCAAGGCTCCGTGGCGGAGCAGCATGAGCTCGACGGCGTCCGCGACGCCGCCGGCGACGCCGTCCCGGAGGCCGGTTATCCGCAGGGACAGAACGGGGACCACGCCCTGTTGGGCGGCCTGCCGGACCGCGCACTGGATGGCGTGCTGGACAGGGAACTGAAGCTGCTGACCGCCGTCGAGGCCGCCCGCACGGACCGCCTCCCCCAGGTCCCGGACACGGCCCGCACCGTCCTGGAGGTCAAGAACCTGTCCATCCGCTTCCCGGGGCGCTTCGGCGACACCGCAATCGTGGACAACGTCTCCTTCAGCGTCCGCGAGGGCGAAACCATGGGCTTGGTCGGCGAATCCGGCTGCGGCAAGTCCATCACCTCGCTGGCCATCATGGGCCTGCTGCCCAAGACGGCCAGGATCTCCGGCTCCATCACCTTCGACGGCAAGGAGCTGCTGGATCCAGCCACCGGCAACAGCAGTGACAAGGCCTACGCGGGCCTGCGTGGCCAGCAGATCGCCATGGTCTACCAGGACGCGCTGAGCTCGCTCAACCCCTCGATGAAGATCAAGGACCAGCTGCAGCAGCTCACGCGCCGCGGCGGCCGCAAGTCCCCCGCCGAACTCCTGGAACTGGTCAAACTGGACCCCGTCCGCACGCTCGCCAGCTACCCGCACGAGCTCTCCGGCGGCCAGCGCCAGCGCGTCCTGATTGCCATGGCCCTGTCCCGCTCGCCGCGGATCGTCGTCGCGGACGAGCCCACCACCGCGCTGGACGTGACCGTGCAGCAGCAGGTCGTGGAACTGCTCAACGAGTTGCGCGAGCAGCTGGGCTTCGCCATGGTGTTCGTCAGTCACGACCTCGCGCTGGTGGCCTCGCTCGCGCACCGCATCACCGTGATGTATGCCGGGCAGGTGGTGGAATCCGCGCAGGCATCCGCGCTGCTGCAAAACCGCCAGCACGAATACACCCGCGGACTTCTCGGCGCCGTCCTTTCCATCGAGGCCGACGCCGAGCGGCTGCACCAAATCCCCGGTACCGTGCCCTCGCCCCGGGACTTCGCCGCCGGCGACCGGTTCGCCGCCCGCTCACTGCGGCCCGACGCCGACCCGGACCAGCGGCTCGTCCTGACGCCCGTTCACGAAGACAGCGACCACTACTGGGCCAGCCACCTCAAGGAGGACGCCAAGTGAGCACATCAACCGGCAAGCCTGTGATTGAACTGAAGAACGTCAAGGTCCACCACCGGGCCCGCACCGGCGGCCTGTTCCGCCCCAACGTCATCAAGGCCGTCAACGGGGTGGACTTCACCATCAGCCGCGGCGAGACCGTGGGGATCGTGGGCGAATCCGGTTGCGGCAAGTCCACCCTGGCCTCCGTGCTGGTGGGACTGCAGGCGCCCACCTCGGGTGAGGTGCTGTTCCACGGCAAGCCCGCCATCAAGCGCAACGCCGCCCTGCGCAGGGAATTCGGCCGCGCCGTGTCGGTGGTCTTCCAGGACCCGTCGACGGCACTGAACCCCCGGATGACCATCCAGGACATCCTCACCGACCCCCTCCAGATCCACGGGATCGGCGCCGCGGCAACCCGGGCCGCAAAGGTCAAGGACCTCCTGGCCCTCGTCGGACTGCCGTATTCCGCCGCCGAAGTCACACCCTCGCAGGTCTCCGGCGGCCAGCGCCAGCGTGTGGCCATCGCCCGGGCCCTGGCCCTCGATCCGGACATCATCGTGGCCGACGAGCCGACCTCAGCGCTGGACGTCTCCGTGCGGGCACAGGTGCTGAACCTGCTCTCGGATCTGAAGACCCAACTGAACCTCGGCATGGTCTTCATCTCCCACGACATCCAGACCGTCCGCTATGTCTCGGACCGGATCTGTGTCATGTACTTCGGCGAAATCGTGGAAGAGGGCCCCGCCGGACAGGTCTTCGACAACCCGAGCAACGACTACACCAAGAAACTGCTCGGCGCCGCGCCCAGCCTGCTGCACCCCTGATTCCTTCCCCTTTCCCCGTTTCAACAAACCATCATTGGAGTTACCTGTGTCTACCCAATTCCAGGGCGTCATTCCCCCGGTCGTCACCCCCCGCCACGCCGACGGCAGCATCGACACCGATTCGCTGAAGAACCTCACGCGGCACCTGATCGACGGCGGCGTGTCCGGCCTCTTCGTCCTGGGCTCCTCCGGCGAAGTCCCCTACCTGAGCAACGCCGAGCGCGAACTCGTCGTCGGCACCATCGCGGCTGAGAATGCTGCTGCTGGCGCAGCGAGCGTGCCGCTGATCGTCGGCGCCAACGAGCAGACCACCAACCGCGTCATCGAGGAGGCCCGGAAGGTGATCGACCTCGGCGCCGACGCGATCGTCGTGACCTCGATGTACTACGCGATCGGCAACGCGGAGGAGACGGAAACCCACTTCCGTACCATCCATGACGCCGTCAGCACGCCGATCTTCGCCTACGACGTCCCGGTCCGCACCCACTTCAAACTCCCCACGGACCTGCTGGTGCGGCTCGGCCGGGACGGCGTGATCGCCGGCGTCAAGGACTCCTCCGGTGACGACGTCGGCTTCCGCCAACTCCTGCTGGCAGCCCGCGACATCCCCAACTTCGACATCTTCACCGGCCACGAGGTCGTAGTGGACGGCGCCCTCCTCGGCGGAGCCCAGGGCGTCGTCCCGGGCCTGGGCAACGTGGACCCCCGCGGCTACCGGAACCTCATGGATGCCGCGGCCGCCGGCGACTGGGCCAAGGCCGCCGCCGAGCAGGACCGCCTCGCCGACCTCTTCGAGATCGTTTACACCCCCAACGGCCGGGTCTCCGGCGGCGCGGCCGGGCTCGGCGCCTTCAAGACCGCTCTCCAGCTCATGGGCATCATCGAGTCCAACACCATGAGCACGCCCATGCCGTCCCTGAACGAGGACGAGACCACCGCCATCAAGGTCATCCTCGAACGCAACGGCCTGGTCTAGGCACGGCCGCCACGCCCGCACGGACACAGGACTGAGGAGGAACATGGCGCACGCTATCGGGATCGACCTGGGCGGCACCAAGACGGCGGCCGGAGTGGTCTCCGCGGACGGCGAACTGCTGTTCTCGGAGACCACTCCGACACTCAGCCGCGCCGGCGGCGAGGCCGTCCTTGACGCCACCGCGGCTCTGGTGGCCGGGCTCAGGCTGCGGGCGGCGGCGGATGGTCTCTCCGTCACCGGAGTGGGCGTCGGCTCGGCAGGCGTGATCGACGCCGGGCGGGGTGTGGTGGTCTCGGCAACGGACGCCATCCACGGCTGGGCCGGGACCCCTCTGACGGAAGGCCTGGCCCGGCGGCTGGGGATCCCCCCGGGTGCCGTCCGTGCGGTCAACGACGTCCATGCCCACGCGCTCGGCGAGGCCTGGCGAGGGGCGGCGGCCGGGACAGCGAGCTCGCTGCTGATCGCCTTCGGAACCGGTGTGGGCGCCAGCCTGGTGCTCGGCGGCCGGCCGGTCCTCGGCCACCGGTACGTCGGCGGTCACGTCGGGCACATCGCCTCCCCTTACGCGTATGCCGACGGCGGCGCACTGCCCTGTTCCTGCGGCGGTGAAGGTCACGTGGAGGCCGCGGCCTCCGGTCCGGCCATCCATGCGGCGTTCCTGCGCCTGGGCGGATCCCCCGCCGTCCCGGACGCCCGGGCGGTGTTCGCGCTGGCGCACGACGGCGACCCTGCGGCCCGCCACGCTGTCCGCACTGCCGCCGAGGCCGCCGGCCAGGCGGCCGGAGGCCTGGCCAACGTCCTGGACCCCGAAGTCCTGGTGATCTCCGGCGGACTGGCCGACGCCGGCGACCTCTGGTGGAATCCCATGAAAGCCGCCCTGCGCCGGGAGCTGCTGGACCCGCTGGTCCGCGTGCCGGTGCTCCGGGCCTCGCTGGAAAACTCCGCAGCCATCGTCGGTGCCGCACAGCTAGTCTTCAACTGACCGTTCCCGTCCACCCACACCGGACCACCGAGAAATACAGAAACCAGGCACCATGATCCTGACCCCCGAGGGCCTCGAATCCCTCCGCTCCCAGCTCATCGTTTCCTGCCAGGCCTACCCCGGCGAGCCGATGCGGGATCCCCGCACCACTGCGCAGATGGCGGCTTCGGCCGTCATCGGTGGCGCCGCGGCCGTCCGGGTCCAGGGGCTGGCCGACGTCCAGCACACCCGCGCCGCCGTCGAGGTCCCGGTCATCGGGCTTTGGAAGGACGGCCACGACGGCGTCTTCATCACCCCGACATTGCGGCATGCCCTCGCCGTGGCCAACTCCGGCGCCCACGTAGTGGCGATCGACGGCACCCGCCGGCACCGCCCGGACGGACTAAGCCTGACCGCCACCGTGGCCGGGATCCACGCCGGCTCCCACGCCCTCGTCATGGCGGACTGCGCCTCCTACGATGACGCCGCAGCCGCCGTCGACGCCGGCGCAGACCTGATCGGCACCACACTGGCCGGCTACGACGGTCAACGCACGAAAACCCACGGCCCGGACCTCGAACTGCTGGAGCAAATCGCCGCCGCCGGCCTCGGGAAGCCGCTCATCGCCGAAGGCCGCATCCACACCCCGGACCAGGCGCGCCAGGCGCTCGACGCCGGCGCGTACGCCGTCGTCGTTGGAACCGCCATCACCCACCCGGCCACCATCAGCGGCTGGTTCGCCGCCGCACTGCACTCCTGAGGACTGTCCCGATGCCGGAATCCCGCGACCCCGCCACTGCTCCTGCCTACCTCCTCCGGGGTGCCCTCCTCAGCGACGGTGCCGTTACCGCGGACGCCGTGGTGGCGGTGTCCGGCGGCCGGATCGCCTACGCCGGACCCGGCAGCGGCTTGGACGCCGCGCAATTCCAGGGCGCGGTGGAACTCCCGCTGCCGCCCGGCACGTCACTGCTTCCCGGGCTCGTGGACATCCACTGCCACGGCGCGGCAGGCGGCGGATTTCCCACCGGGGACAGCCAGGCCTGCCGGGAGGCCGTGGACTTCCTGCACCGCAGCGGGACCACCAGCCTGCTCGCCAGTCTCGTCACCGCCTCCGGCGCGGAGCTGCTGCGGTCGCTCGGCATCCTCAAGGTCCTGGCGGCCGAGGGACTCATCGCGGGCGTCCATTCCGAGGGCCCGTTCCTCTCCACCGCCCGCTGCGGCGCGCAGAATCCGCTCTGGCTCCGGGATCCCGATCCTGAACTCCTCGGGCACATGCTTCAGGCCGCGGGCGGAACCCTGCGGACCATGACGTACGCCCCCGAACTGCCCGGCGCCAGTGAACTGCTCCGGATGCTCACGGACCACGGGGTCACCCCCTCGCTGGGCCACACCGACGCCGATGCCCGGCTGGCGGCCGCCTCGCTGACGGAAGCCGCCGAGCTCATCGGCAGCGCCGCGGCGGGCGGGCGGTTCGGTCCGCAGGCCCGGCCCACGGTGACGCACCTGTTTAACGGCATGCCGCCGCTGCACCACCGGAGCCCCGGCCCGGCCGCCGCGAGCCTGCGGCTGGCGGCCGCCGGCGCCGTCGTGGTCGAACTGATCGGCGACGGCGTCCACCTCGACCCGGAGACGGTCCGGATGGTGTTCGAGGTGGTTGGGGCCGCGAACATCGCGCTGGTGACGGACTCCATGGCGGCCACGGGCCTGCCCGACGGCGACTACGAACTGGGACCCTCCGCGGTGGTGGTGCACGACGGCGTGGCCACCCTGAGGAGCAACGGCGCCCTTGCCGGGGGCACGTCGACCCTGCTGGAGGTTGTCCGGACCACCATTGCTGCCGGGGTGGATCCTGCCGACGCCGTCCTGGCGGCGACCCTGGTCCCTGCCAGAGTCCTGGGCCTGGAAAACGAGATCGGCGCCCTCCGGACGGGAATGCGCGCCGATCTCCTCGCGGTTGACGCGGATTTCGAACTCGTGACGGTCCTGCGCGGCGGCCAGGTTCTGGACGCGCCCGCCTGAGCGGGTGCGGATGCCGCCGCGCAGGGTGGCATCCGGTCCTAGGCGACGGCTGCCCCGGCACGCACCTTGACGGTTCCGGGGCCGCGGAAGGATCCCGCCGGGACGTCCGTAAGCCGGGCAGCCGCGGCCTCGTCCGCCACCACCGTGACGTGCGGGTGCAACTGCAGTACCGAGGCCGGGCACTCGGGTGAAACGGGACCGGCAAGGGCCTCGCGGAGGACGTCGGCCTTGTCCGCCCCGTTGACCACCAGCAGTAGTTGCCGGGCCTCCAGGATGGTTCCCAGGCCCTGGGTGATGCACCGCTCCGGGACGTCGTCAGGGCTGTCAAAATAGCGGGCATTCGCCTGGCGCGTGCGCTCGGTCAGCAGTTCCACCCGGGTCCGGGAGTCCAGGGACGAACCCGGTTCGTTGAAGGCCAGGTGCCCGTTGTGTCCGATCCCCAGGATCTGGACGTCAATTCCGCCGGCCTCGGCGATCGCGTGGTCGTAGTCCCGCGCAGCGACGTCGGGGTTCTCGGCGCCGCCGTCGGGAACGAAGACGTTGGCGGGGTCAAGGTGCAGCCGTTCGGTCACTTCGCGGCGAACCACCTCGGCGTAGCTCTCCGGATGGCCCGCCGGCAGCCCGACGTACTCGTCCAGCGCGAAGCCGCGGATTCCGGACATGTCCAGCCCATGGCCGGCAAGGGCCACATACACCGGCAGCGGTGAGCCG
The DNA here is from genome assembly GCF_900104405.1 of Arthrobacter sp. ok909. Lineage (NCBI taxonomy): Bacteria > Bacillati > Actinomycetota > Actinomycetes > Micrococcales > Micrococcaceae > Arthrobacter > Arthrobacter sp. ok909. The sequence continues at coordinate 15,380 of NZ_FNJS01000045.1, forward strand.
CCGGTGGCCACGCCGAGAACGGCGTCGGGACGGCTGCGGATCACGGCGGCCAGGATGCCGGCAGCAACCGCCCCGGTTGCCTCGGCGTCGGGCACTACAAAGATTTCCATCATGAGTGGCGCTTTCTGTGGTTCCTAATGCGTCGCGGCCTGTCTGCACGAGCCGGCGGGCGGTCCGGCTAACGGGCGGCGACGTCCTTGAGTTTTTGGCGGATGCCGTCGAAGTGGCGCTGCAGGCGCTCGGAGGCCAGGGTTTTGTTCTTCCCAGCGACGGCCTCGTAAATTTCCCGGTGCATACGGGCCTGCTCCGGGAGGTTGACCGGTCCGGTTCCCAGGGCCTGGTGGATCTGGCGGTACACCTTCCAGAAGACGTCCATGAGATTGATCAGGAGCTCGTTGTTCAGGGGCGCGTAGAGGCCGCGGTGGAATTCCGCGTCCAGTTCGGCCAGCGCTTCCCCGGCCGCCGCGGCCGCTTCCATCTGCTCCAGGGTGCCGCGGAGCTGGCCGAGGTGCTCGTCGGTCATGAGGTCGATGGCGGAGCCGATGAGGCCCGATTCGAGCGCCTGCCGCACGTCGATGAGCTCCATCGCTTCCTCGCCTCTGTGACGCAGCGACAGCCGCCCCCGGAATGCCAGGCCATCCGTGAGTGCGGTGAAGTTGTTAGGTGCCACGAACATGCCAAAACCGTGGCGGATCTCGATCACACCCAGCGCCTGAAGCACCTTCAGCGACTCCCGCACAGTGTTGCGCCCGACGCCCAGAACCGCGGAGAGCTCGCTTTCGGTGGGCAGTGCATCCCCAACGTCCAGCCCTTGTTCTAGGATGAGGTCCATAATGCGTGTCTGCAGCGCATGGGACCTGATTTGAGCGCTGAAACGGGCCGGCGACACTACTCGGGATTCGATGCTCACGACACTCTCCTTCTGGCCGCAGCCGGGATCGGCCACTCCTACCTCCAGCTTACAGGAGATGGGACGTCCAATGTCCTTTTCGTGCCGCGAGTGTGGAGAATTTTCGCGAGGCGCCTGCGAAAGAGGCGCCGGGCGGCGCGTTGGTGGCGGGTTCCGCGGCCCGGAATCCGCCACCTTGGCACCCTTTAGACTGTCAGCCCCAGAGCTTTGGGCCCTTAGAGCTTTAGACCCTGCGGCGTGATCTGTAGCCTGTCGAAAGTCACCTGCCGACCGAGCGAATCGAGGACCACGACGTCGTCGCGGCCGTTCTTCAGCTCGTCCGGCAGGATGACGTCAACGGTGTTGTCTTTCCCCGGGAACGTCCAGCCGAGCCTGAAGAGGCTCTTGTTGAGGTAGACGTAGTACCACTGGCCGTGCTCGAGGTTCCGGAGCGTCATTTTCTGCCCGGTGCGGTACTTTGCGTCGGTTCCCAGGTCCGTCGGGGCCGTGAGGCCGTCGAGATCCTGAGTTCGGAGGTCCGGCGTGGCTTCGGGCCGGGCGGGCTGTGCGAGCAGGGCAAGTGCCGACCGCGTGACATTGAGCTGGATGCTCCTTGTCCCGTTCCGAGCAGTTGCGGTGAAGGTCGCGGCGGACAGTTCGCCGGCGGCAACGTCGGCGGCCGTCAGGATGTAATCCTGACTCCTGGTGGCGGTGGCGCCGGCGGCGAACGCCGGTTCGGACATGCCCATCTCCGGCGCCTTCAACGCGGTCAGCCCAACGTTTCCGGCGTTGCCGAGGGTGTACGTGAAGGTGACTTTCTCTCCGGGAGTGGCGTAGCCGTCGTCGTTCGAATCCTCCCACGCTGCGGTGGCTGTACCCTCCAGCAGGGCGTTCCTGGCCACCAGGTCCACCTCCCCGCCGTCGACGTCGACTACCCGGGGGCTCTGTCCGGCTGCCGTTAGCGTCCACGAGCTCAGGGGCACGAAGAAGCCCTGGTCCACTTCGGCCTGGGTCACAGTGTGCCGCGGGGTGGTGCAGCTGTATTTTCCGGCCGGCGCCAGGTTGCGCCACCGGCAGTTGCCGGCGCCTTCAGGGACCAGCGGCGAGAAGTTTCCCGCGGTCGGCGTGACCGTGGTGGTCAGCGGACCGCTGTTCGTGACGGCGAAGGTGTAGGGCACCTGCTCGCCGGCAGCATATGGCTGCAGCGTCAGATCCCGGCCGGCATCGCTGCGTTGCCCGGTGATGTCGGCCGCGGGCAAACCGTCCCGCAGTGGGACGTTGGAGCCGTTGAAGGCCACCGTCTGGGTCAGGGACGGCGTGGCGGATGCTGTCACCGTGAACGTCGCTTGGGGTGCGAAGTAGCCGCGTGAGATGTCCTCGACTGTCAAGGTGTGCTTGGCCGTGGTGCAGCTGTAGCTGGAGCCGGCGGGGAGGTTGTTATAGCGGCAGTTCGGCGCGGTCGGCGGGAGGTAGCCGGTTTCGAAGCTGCCGCCGGCGGGGACGGCATTCGAGGTCACGGTGCCGGTGTTCCTGATCGTGAACGAATAGGACAGCACGTCGCCGGCATTGTAGGGCGAGTCGATGACATCGCGGTCCGGAGCTGCGCCGGTGATACCCAGCCCGAGCTGCTGGGCCTGCGGCGCCGTCGCAACGAACGTGGACTGGGCAACCCTGCCGTCAGCGGCGGTGAACGCTGCGTTGAGATTCTGCGCGCCGGCAGCCCCGGCCGGGGCGGTCAGGTTCACGCTGACCGTCGATGAGGCGCCGGGAGCGACGTCGGGCACCGCCACGGTTGTTGCGGACCAGCCAGTGGGGGTGAAGATGGTCGCGGAGCCTCCGGAGAGCACGGTGCTTTCCTGGTTTGTCACCGTCACGGCGACGGCTTTGGTTACCCCGGGGGTCACGGCCTGCGCGTCCGCGCCGACGGGCGCGCAGAGGTAGTTGAGCCACTCATCGTTGAACTTAGCGAAGGGAATATTGTCGGTGTAGTTGGCCTCATACAGCACGCCGAACTGTCCGCCCTCCAGGCGGGTGACGGTGGAGTAGGCCGAGAATCCGGAGCGGATGGTGCGTACGCCGGGCCACGTCGCCCCGTCATCGCACGAGACCCTCGCGGAGACGTTTTCCCGGGCCGTCTTGGAATTCGCGTTGGTGAAGATCAGCTTCCTGGCCTCCGGTGATCCCGCGGGGGCATCGGGGAACATCCGGGCGATCGAGCCGTTGTTGGCCGGGTCCGGAAGTTCGGTGTCCTGGGTGACCGGGCCGTAGGTGGCGCCGCCGTCGTTGGAGATGGCAACTTTTCGATACCCTCCGTTGGCGCTGTCGCGGGAGTTGAGCATCACCCGGCCGTCCGAAAGCTCCACCGTCTTGTTCTCGTCCATCGCGGACCCCACCGGGACGCCTTTCTGCCACGTGGCGCCGTGGTCGTCCGAGAAGACGCTGTAAGCCTGGAATGCCTGCGTGCCATTGGCTTGCTGGACCTGTCCGGAGTACTGCTGAATAAGACGCCCCTTATGGATTCCGTACTTTAGTTGTACGCCTTCGCCTGAGGCGGCGAAGTTGGCCCGGACGTCGCCCGGCTGGGGGTTCGTCCGGCTCGTCCCGGGCTTGGTCACGTTCGTGATGAGCCGAGGGGCGCTCCAGGTCTGACCGCCATCGCCCGATTCCATGACCGCCGAGGAGATCACTGAACGGTCGGCGTCGTCATTGCCAAAAACGCTGCCCCCGAAGCCCTGATCCTTGGAATAGACGAAGAAGGCGAAAACTTTTCCGGCTTCAGAGTCGTAAACGTACGACGGATCGCTGTAGCCAAACTTCGGGCGCGTCGCATCGCCGACATGCCCGGCGGCAATCACTTGAAGCGGCCCCCACGTCTGCCCGCCGTCTGTGCTGCGCCGCTGCACGATTGAGTTCGGGTTGGGGGCGTCGGCTGAGCTGCCGGGCCGGCCGTCCCATGCCGCCAGAACCACGCCGCCGCCGAGGTGCGTTAGCGCCGGGATCCGGTAGAAGAAATTGCTGGACGTGCGGTCCGCGGCGAGATTCGCCTCAAAGAACGCCCCCGGACCGGCGGTCGGCGTGGTTGGCGGGATCGGCGCTGCGGCTGCCGGCAGGCCGGATCCGGCGACCAGGCCGAGTCCAAGAATGCCGGCGACGGCACATGCTCCCGGTCGGGGAACCCGGGCCTTCGTGCGTGACTTCACATCTGACCTCTCATTGGTAGGGAGACTTGTCGACGCTCAACGAACCGGAACACCAGCGCATCCCACATTCGATATAGAACGTCCTACAACCATAATGTGTAGTGGCTCACATATCCATCGTGTGGGGAAAATTGAAGATCGGACGTAGGATCACGTTCGGACCGCACGCCTCACATCTGGAGACCCCATGCCCCTCTTCGACATGCCGTTGGATCAGCTGCGCAGCTACACCTCATCCGCCGTCGAGCCGGAAGACTTCGATGACTTCTGGGACCTGACCATTGCCGAGGCCCGGGAATTCCCGCTGGACGCCGTCTACGTCCAGGTGGAGAACCACCTGAGCGTCATTGACAGCTTTGACGTCTCTTTCGCGGGCTTCGGCGGAGCCCGGATCAAGGGCTGGCTGCACCTGCCGGCAAACCGCGGCGCCGGGAGGACGTTGCCTGTGGTGGTGCAGTACGTCGGCTATTCGGGCGGCCGCGGGCTGGTCCAGCAGGACACCAAGTGGGCGCAGGCCGGGTATGCGCACTTCATCATGGACACCCGGGGCCAGGGCTACGGCGGCAGCCTGGGCGAGAGCGCGGATCCGCACGCGTCGGCCGGAGACGTGGCCTACGCCGGGCTCATGACGCGCGGCCTCTCCTCCCGGGAGGACTACTACTACCGCCGCGTCTTCGTCGACGCCTTCCGGGCCATCGAAGCCGTGCAGAAGCATCCCGAGGTGGATGCCTCGAAGGTACTGCTGGCCGGCCTGAGCCAGGGCGGAGGCTTGGCCATCGCGGCCGCCGGATTGGCGGCCGGGCGCCTGGACGGCGTGCTGTGCACCATGGCCGATGTGCCGTTCCTGCAGGACTTTCCGCGCGCCGTCGACATCGCCCCGCGCGGGCCCTACCCGGAAATCGCCGGCTTCCTGGCCCGTCACCGGGACCGTTACGAGCCCGCGCTTGCGGTCCTGAACTATTTCGACGGCGTGCACCTGGGCCGGCGCGCCACGGCGCCGGCGCTGTTCTCGGCGGCGCTGATGGACGACATCTGCCCGCCGTCGACCGTCTTTGCAGCGTACAACGCCTATGGCACGGGCGCGGCGGCAGTGCCGGGGTCGCGTTTGGGTGAGGCAGCTGGCGCGGCAGCCCCGCGGGCTGTCCCGGCGAAAGCCATTGAGGTTTACCGCTTCAACAACCACGAGGGCGGCCAGGAACACCACTGGGTCAGCCAGCTCGGCTACGTCGCGGAACTTCTGGCCCGCTAAGTGCTCGGTTTGCTGGCAGCTCCCGGGCAGCCGCCCGAGAGCTGACTGGCGGGGTTACTCCCGGGTGATGGGGAGTTTGGTCGCTTTGGACTCGGCCAGGGCGCGCTCCGGTACAGGCGTGCGGACTTCGAGGACTCCGTCTTTGTAGGTGGCTTTGATGTCTTCCTCTTTCACGTCCGCGGGCAGCGGCAGGGTGCGAAGGAAAGAGCCGTACCGGAACTCGGACCGGTAGCTGTCCTTGCCCTTCTCTTCCTTTTCTTCCTTGCGCTCGGCGCGGATCTGGAGGGCTCCGTCAACCACCGAGACGTCGATGTCCTTGTCCGGATCCAGCCCGGGCGCTTCGGCCCGGATAACAAGAGTGTTGCCGTCAAGGAACTCCTCGACGCGGATCGGCATCGGCTGGTTTTCTTCCTGGAAGAACCGGTCCATGAAGTCCATCAGGTCCGACGGGGACCTGCGGAACACATCAGAGGGGCTGGTACGGGATGTGTCCGGCCAGCGGTGGAACGGTGACCATTTGTGCAAATCAGACATGACAGATCCTCCGGAGAGTTGTGGTTGGTTGCCCAAACGGCTGGTACCTCCAGTAGACGCCCGCGGACCGGGTCCGGGCAGGGACTAAAGGCCCGCGCCAAGCACCTGACAGCACCACACGGAGTCAGCCGGCGGGGCAAGAAACCGCCAGCCGGCAAAGTACGACCCTGCGCGTCGGCCAGTCACGGCTGCGGAAGCATCGCGCCGTCCGTGTTGTTGTTCTATTAGTGGCAAGAAAACATCCGCCGGAAAGGAGTCCGCCATGATTCGCATCGCTATCGTGCTCGGGAGTACCCGGCCCGGACGCCTCGGACAGGCCGTCGCCGACTGGGTAGCTTCACGGGCATCCGAACGCGGCGATGCCACCTTTGAGGTCCTCGACGTCGCCGATTTCAGCCTCCCGATCCTCGATGAGCCGCTGCCGCCCTCTTTCGGCCGGTACAGCCACCCGCACACCAAGGCCTGGTCCGAGGCTGTCGACGGATTCGACGGTTACATCTTCGTCACCGGCGAGTACAACCATTCAATCCCCGGGGCACTGAAGAACGCTCTGGACTACTTGTACAAGGAGTGGAACAACAAGGCGGCCGGTTTCGTCAGCTACGGAAGCAGCGGCGGCATCCGCGCCGTCGAACACCTGCGGGGAGTTGCCGGAGAGCTGCAGATGGCAGACGTCCGGGCCCAGGTGGCACTGCCCTTTGCCACGGAGTTCGAGAACTACCGCACCCTGATCCCCACCGCGGCCACGGAGAAGACTCTGCAGATCCTGTTTGATCAAGTGATTGCCTGGGCCGGCGCCCTGAAGGTCCTCCGGCCGGACCGCTCCCACGGAAATGAACCCGGCATCGCCGCCTAAGCACTCGCGGGTTCGCCCTGTGCCTAGGCCGGGCTCTCCACCCTCCGCCGCCGTCGACGGACAGGCGGAGCCTCCACAGCGCGGGGCACCGGGGCCAGTGGCGGGCTGGGCGGAGGCACTTCCGCGCCCTGGCCGGAATCGGCAACGAGGACATGGACCGTGCCGCCGGCCGGTTCGCGCACAGGGCCACCCGCGACGCTCCGAAGATAGTCCAGGGCTCCCTCTTCACTAAACCCGTAGTCCCGCACCAGCGTTCTTAAAGCCAGGCCGGCCAGCACCCGGGAGAGCTGCGCCGAGGAAAGATCGGCACTCCCCGCGTACCTGAGCATCAGCTGCTGGACCAGAAGCAGCGCCCGGGACACCTGGCGGGCCAGCCGCACCGCTGCCGTGATGTCCGCACTCGTGAAAACATGCGGCCACGGGGCATAGAGGTTCACCGCGGCACGGAAACCCTCCGCGGGGACCAGCGGAACGGATACGAGCGACCGGACGCCCTCGGCAGCTGCGGTGCTGGCATACCCGGGCCAGCGGCGCTCGAAGGAGGTGTCCCCCATGACCACAAATTCTCCGCTGCGAACCGCCTCGCGCGCCGGGCCGTCGTCGAAGGAGCGCTGCGCTTCGTCCGCCGCCCGCGACAGTGCACTGCCGGCGATGAGCGTGCTGGTTTCCCCGGACCGGAGAAGTGTGATTGCCCAGCTGATCCCGCGGCTGGGACCGCCGATGTCGCGGACAAGCCCACTGACAACCTCGCCGAGGAAGGCACCGATATCCGGGTCATTGAAATGCGCGTCCCAGAACGCGGCATGCGGATCCCGCCTGCTGTCTGCTGCAGTACCTTGGGTCATGTTCCACGCTCGAAATCGAAGCACGTAGCTCACTGCTGAACCGATGAAAACAGCATACGTCCGCGCGGACTCAGCGGCGCCACCCAATCTGTCAGCGCCAAGGATCCGCCTCAACGGCCGCGCCGCGGCGGCCCAGGGCAGTACTTGCGTGCCGCCCTGGACCGCCTGCCCCGGCTTCAACACCAGTCGCGGACGACCCCTTCCGCCGTGGCACCACCATTAATACCCGTGTCCGCCCGGCCCTAAAAGAGCCATTGTGCCCTGCCCGGGGCCTTGGTTGGCCGCCCCCCCCATTTCACCCCCGGCGGATGAGGTCCACTCCCGCGTCCGGGCACACGATGAAATATGGCCTCCGATGCGCGGAGGCGACACCCAGCGGGGAGAGGAACTTCCAATGTCGAAACCCCACCCGATTCTCGTGGGATCCATCGCACTCGGAGCCGCCGTCGCACTGCTCACCGGGTGCAGCCCCGCCAACACACCCGCGGGCACCTCCAGTGCGCCCGCGTCCGCCTCGAGCCCCCCACCGAGCACGTCGGAGGTCTGCGCTGCGGCCGATGCCCATGCCGCGGCGCTGACAAATTTCAAGGACACGCTGAAGCCTGATGCCACGATAGAGCAGGTCCGTACGGCCCAGGAACAAGTCACGAAGACCTACGACGATCTCGTCAAGGCGACCGGTGACCTCGCCCAACAGCGGGCGGATGCCGTCAAGTCGGCCGAGGCCAAGTTCAACGACGCCGTCAAGGCGGTGCCGGACGACGCCACTTTGACCCAGGCGACTAGTTCCCTCCGCGACGAGGCCGCGCGCGTCCAGGCCGCGATCACTGACCTCCGGACCGAGGTTAAGTGCTAGTGCGCTGACGTCGCGGGGCAGACGTCATTGACCTGGCGGTCAGACGGCCGAAAAGCCCGCGGGGATAACGGAACGGAAGGCTGCGTTGAGACTGCAGCCTGCCGTTTGTGCGGTTGTTTACTTTGTCGGGGCCACGGATCAGCCGATGCGCGTGCGGGCGCGCAGGACGGACGCGAAGAACGCGGCGAGTTCCGCCGTTGCCGTCAGCGGCAGGACGTTGGCCACGTACTGGTCCGGGCGCACCACCACGATGACGCCGCCCCGGTCGAGGCCGCGCAGCTCGAAGATGTCCGCCGCCGGATCGGTGCCGTAGACCTTCTCAAGGTACGGGAGCTTGAACGGTCCGACCTCCGGCTTGAACAGTGCCGGCACCGCGCCAATGTCGATCCCCGTGTGGTCCTGCTGGTAGATGATCTTGACGTCGAACCAGGCATCGGCGTCGGCGCCCTCCGGCGTGGCGGCAAGCGGCGAGTCCGGCGCGTTGGCCAGCCACGCGGCCAGGTCCGTGGTCGGTGACGGCGCCGCCGACTGTTGTCCTGGCGCTGCCCCGTCGGCGAAGACGTAGATGCGCCACCGGCCGTCCGCCGTGGCCTGGTGGCCGAGCTGGACCGGATTGGTGTCGCAGACGCGCACAACCGGGGCGGACTTGAAACGCTTGCCCACAGGAAAGCCCGCGGCCAGGCTCTGGTGCGTCGCTTCCGCGACGATCATCGACGGCGAGTACTCGGTCATGAAGCCGGCGGGGAACTCGGCGGTGCGCACGTAGAAGTCCTCGAGTTCGGAGGGGTTCTCGAACTCTTCGGGTTTCTTGGCCATGAGGGTCGACCACACCTTGTCGAAGTCGATGAGGTCCTTCGCGACAACCTGGCGCTCGGCCGAGTAGGTGGAGAGCAGGCTGACCGGGCTGCGGCCCTCGAGCACGTGGCCGAGCTTCCAGCCGATGTTGAAGCCGTCCTGCATGGAGACGTTCATGCCCTGGCCGGCTTTGGCACTGTGCGTGTGGCAGGCGTCGCCGGTGATGAACACGCGCGGCGTGCGGGTGCCGAGCTCCTCCGGGAGCACGTCGTCGAACCGGTCGGTGAGGCGGTGGCCGACCTCGTACACGCTGTGCCAGGCCACGTTGCGTACGTCGAGCGTGTACGGGTGGATGATCGCGTTGGCCTTGGCGATGATCTGCTCGATGGTGGTCTTGCGGACGGCCCCGTTGTCATCCTCGGCGACCTCTCCGAGATCCACGTACATGCGGAAGAGGTGCCCGCCCTCGCGCGGGATGAGCAGGATGCTGCCACCGTCATGGGACTGGATGGCGCATTTGAGGCGGATGTCGGGGAAGTCCGTGGAGGCGAGCACGTCCATGACGCCCCACGCGTGGTTGGCCTTGTCGCCGGCGAGCGTGCAGCCGATCGAGTCCCGCACCTTGCTCCGCGCGCCATCGGCGCCGACAACATACTTCGCCCGGACGGTGCGCGTCCGGCCCTCGTCGGGTCCGGCTGTTTGGACGAGGGTCACGGTGACGGGGTAGTCCCCCTCGCCGGCGACCTCGAGGCCGACGAACTCATACCCGTAGTCCGGCGTCATGCGGGTGGGCGAATTCGCCATGAACTCGCCGAAGTAATCCAGAACGCGGGCCTGGTTCACGATGAGGTGCGGGAACTCGCTGATTCCGCCCGGGTCATCGAGGGTGCGGGCGCTGCGGACGATGTTCGCGGGGTTCCGGGGGTCCGGCTTCCAGAAGGCCATCTCAGTGATGCGGTAGGCCTCGGCGATGATCCGCTCCGCGAAGCCGAAGGCCTGGAAGGTCTCGACGCTCCGGGCCTGGATGCCGTCGGCCTGGCCGATGGCGAGCCTTCCGCCGCGGCGCTCCACGATCCGGGTCGTGACGCCGGGGAACTGGGACAGCTGGGCGGCTGCGACTATGCCCGCGGGTCCGGTGCCGACGATGAGCACGTCGACCTGGTCGGGAAGTTGCGCGGGCCGGTCGATGCCGACGCCGGCGGCCGGCTGGACTCGCGGGTCACCGGATACGTAACCGTGGTGGTGGAAATGCACGGGCTTTCCTCACTTCGTTGTGTGGCGGTCAATCGCTGCTTTTTGTGTTCGATATCAGAACGTCGTGTTCGATAATCGAAATGAACCTCTGATCCCAAACTGTACGGCAGATATGACATGGGTTACAAGTGTCTTGAAAACTCCCGAAAAACAAGGGGTTGACGCGCCCCCGGTCGCCGGGTGATAGTTATCGTATACGATTTCGTACTCGATGAGGAGTAAATCTTGGAACAGGTCACCGACCACATCCTGGCCGCGGCCCGCAAGGTCATCGCGGTGCATATCAACTACCCCAGCCGGGCAGCCCAGCGCGGCCGCACCCCCGAGCAGCCCTCCTACTTCCTGAAGCCGTCGTCCTCCCTGGCTGTCGGTTCGGCAGAAGCCCCGTCAACCGTGGAACGCCCGGCCGGCTGCGAACTCCTCGGCTATGAGGGTGAGATCGCTTTGATCATCGGCAAGCCCGCCCGCCGCGTGGGCATCGAGGACGCCTGGAGCCACGTCGAGTGGGTCACCGCCAGCAACGACCTCGGCGTCTATGACCTCCGTTATGCGGACAAGGGCTCCAACTTAAGGTCCAAGGGCGGCGACGGCTTCACCCCCGTGGGCCCGGGCCTGATTGCCGCCGACACCGTCGACCCGGCCAAGCTGCGGATCCGCACCTGGCACAACGGGGACCTCGTCCAGGACGACACCACCGCGGACCTGCTCTTCCCGTTCGCCCGGCTCGTCGCCGACCTCTCCCAGCTCCTCACCCTCGAAGAGGGGGACATCATCCTCACCGGCACCCCCGCCGGGGCGTCGGTGGCGAAGCCGAGCGACGTCGTCGAGGTGGAAGTCAGCAGCGCTGACTTGACCACCGGCCGGCTGGTCACCCGGGTGGCGGAAGGCACGACGCCGTTCGCGGACTTCGGCGCCCGGCCCAGGACTGATGATCTCCAGCGGGAGGAAGCCTACGGTTCGCGTGAAGCGGCCGGGCTACTGGCCCAGGCACCGGAGTCGCCGGCGGCCGTCCTGTCCCCGGAGCTGAAGACGAAGCTGGAAAGCGTGTCCACGGCCACCCTGTCCTCGCAGTTGCGCAAGCGCGGCCTGAACAACGTCAGCATCGACGGCCTCACCTCCACCCGTCCGGGCCAGCGGATCGTCGGCCTGGCCCGCACGCTGCGCTATGTCCCCAACCGCGAGGACCTCTTCAAGACCCACGGCGGCGGCTTCAACGCCCAGAAGAAGGCCATCGATTCCGTCAACGAGGGCGAGATCCTCGTGATGGAAGCCCGCGGCGAAAAGGGCACCGGCACCATCGGCGACATCCTGGCCCTGCGCGCGCAGGTCCGCGGCGCCGCGGCCGTCATCACCGACGGCGGTGTGCGTGACTTCTCCGCCGTGGCCGCCATGGACATGCCGACCTACTATGCCAACCCGCACCCGGCCGTCCTGGGCCGCCGGCACATCCCGTGGGACACGGACATCACCATCGCTTGCGGCGGCACCACCGTGCAGCCCGGGGACATCATCGTTGCCGATGCCGACGGAATCCTGGTGATCCCGCCGGCCCTGGCCGAAGAGCTCGCGGACGATTCCATCGCCCAGGAACGCGAGGAAGTCTTCATTTTCGAGATGGTGCAGCAGGGCCACAGCGTGGACGGCCTCTACCCGCTCAACGCCGCATGGCGCGCCCGGTACCAGGAATGGGAAGCAGGCAAAACCAATGACTGAGACGGCCAGCGCCGCAGGCGCGGGGGCAGCCACCGTGTCCTCAAACGGGACCCCCGGAAGCAAGTCCGAGCAGGCCTACGCGACCGTCAAGGCCCGGATCGTGGACGGCACCTACTCCCCCGGCTACCGGCTGGTGCTCGCGAAGATCGCCGAGGATCTGGGCGTCAGCGTGGTCCCGGTCCGGGAGGCGATCCGCCGGCTCGAAGCCGAAGGCCTGGTGACGTTCGAACGGAACGTCGGCGCCACTGTCTCCGGGATCGACCCCACCGAGTACCTCTACACGATGCAGACCCTCAGCATCGTCGAGGGCGCCGCCACGGCCCTCTCGGCTCCGCTAATCGGGGCGGCGGACGTCGCCCGCGCCAGGGCAGTAAACGAGGAAATGCGCGACTGCCTGCAGCACTTCGACCCCGTCCGCTTCACCCGGCTGAACCAGGACTTCCACAGCGTCCTGTTCGAGCACTGCCCTAACCCGCACATCCTGGACCTCGTCCACCGGGGCTGGAACCGGCTCGCATCCCTGCGGTCCTCCACGTTCCGCTTCGTCCCGGGACGGGCCCACGACTCCGTCGACGAGCACGAAGCTCTGCTGCACCTCATCGAGTCCGGCGCCAGCCCGGACGAGATCGAAAAGGCCGCCCGCCTCCACCGCAGCGCCACCCTGGACGCGTACCTTGCCCAAAGCAACGCGGGGTCGCTTAGCGCCCATTAAGCGGCCCAACATGGGCCGTAAATGACCCCGCGTTGCACTCTCAGTTAGTTAGGAAGACAACAATGACGTTCCCTGCCGCAGAAACCCGGACCCACTACGTTCCGCAGGACCTTCCCACCCACATCCAGCACTACATCAACGGCGAATTCGTTGATTCCGTGGGCGGCAAAACCTTCGACGTCCTGGACCCGGTGTCCAACACCAACTACGCCACCGCCGCTGCCGGGCAAAAGGAAGACATCGACCTCGCCGTCGCCGCCGCCCGCGAAGCGTTCACCAACGGCCCCTGGCCGAAGATGAAGCCCCGCGAGCGGGCCCGCGTCCTGAACCGGATCGCCGACGCCGTCGAAGCCCAGGAAGCGCGCCTCGCCGAGCTCGAGACCTTCGATACCGGCCTGCCCATCACCCAGGCCAAGGGCCAGGCGCTGCGCGCGGCCGAGAACTTCCGCTTCTTCGCGGACCTGATCGTGGCCCAGTTCGACGACGCCATGAAGGTCCCGGGCGCCCAGATCAACTACGTCAACCGCAAGCCGATCGGCGTCGCGGGCCTCATCACGCCGTGGAACACGCCCTTCATGCTCGAGTCCTGGAAGCTCGCCCCGGCGCTGGCGACCGGCAACACCGTGGTGCTCAAGCCGGCCGAATTCACCCCGCTCTCGGCCTCGCTGTGGGCGCAGATCTTCAAGGACGCCGGGCTCCCGGACGGTGTGTTCAACCTCGTCAATGGCCTGGGCGAGGAGGCCGGCGACGCGCTCGTGAAGCACCCGGACGTGCCGCTGATCTCCTTCACCGGCGAGACCACCACGGGCCAGACGATCTTCCGCAACGCCGCGGCCAACCTCAAGGGCCTGTCCATGGAGCTCGGCGGCAAGTCACCGTGTGTCGTGTTCGCCGACGCCGACCTCGACGCCGCGATCGACTCCGCCCTGTTCGGCGTCTTCTCGCTCAACGGCGAACGCTGCACCGCCGGCTCCCGCATCCTGGTGGAACGCGCCGTGTACGAGGAATTCTGCGAGAAGTACGCCGCCCGCGCCAGGAACATCGTGGTGGGCGACCCGCACGACCCCAAGACCGAGGTCGGCGCCCTGGTCCACCCGGAGCACTACGCCAAGGTGGCCTCCTACGTGGAAATCGGCAAGTCCGAAGGCCGCCTGCTGGCCGGCGGCGGCCGCCCGGACCACCTGCCCGAGGGCAACTACATCGCCCCCACCGTGTTCGCCGACGTCGCCCCGGACGCGCGGATCTTCCAGGAGGAGATCTTCGGCCCCGTCGTCGCCATCACCCCGTTCGACTCCGACGAGGAAGCCCTGGCCCTGGCGAACAACACCAGGTACGGGCTCGCGGCCTACATCTGGACCCAGAACCTGACCCGCGCGCACAACTTCTCCCAGAACGTTGAAGCCGGCATGGTCTGGCTCAACAGCCACAACGTCCGCGACCTGCGCACCCCGTTCGGCGGCGTCAAAGCCTCCGGCCTGGGCCATGAGGGCGGCTACCGCTCCATCGACTTCTATACCGACCAGCAGGCCGTCCACATCACCCTGGGCCCTGTTCATACGCCGAAATTCGGCGCCTGAGCTTTCACGCCGGCGCCAAGCAGACCCCTTTCAAAGAAGAGAGAACACCATGACCAACTTCGTCCCCACCCCCACTGTCCCGGCTCCGGACATCGTCCGCTGCGCCTACATGGAAATCGTCGTCACCGACCTCGCCAAATCCCGCGCCTTCTACGTGGACCTCCTGGGCCTGCACGTCACCGAGGAAGACGAGAACGCCATCTACCTGCGCTCCCTCGAGGAGTTCATCCACCACAACCTGGTGCTCCGCAAGGGACCCATCGCCGCCGTCGCGGCCTTCGCCTACCGGGTGAAGTCCCCCGCCGAGGTGGACGCCGCCGAGGCCTACTACAAGGAACTGGGCTGCCGCACCGAACGCCGCGAGGACGGCTTCACCAAGGGCATCGGCGACGCCGTCCGCGTCGAGGACCCGCTGGGCTTCCCCTACGAGTTCTTCTACGAGGTGGAGCACGTCGAACGCCTCACCCAGCGCTACGACCTCTACTCCGCCGGGGAGCTCGTGCGCCTGGACCACTTCAACCAGGTCACCCCCGACGTCCCGCGCGGCCGCAAGTACCTTGAGGACCTCGGCTTCCGCGTCTCCGAGGACATCCAGGATTCCGACGGCGTCACCTACGCCGCCTGGATGCACCGCAAGCAGACCGTGCACGACACCGCCCTGACCGGCGGCAACGGGCCGCGCATGCACCACGTCGCGTTCGCCACGCACGAGAAGCACAACATCATCCAGATCTGCGACAAGATGGGCGCCCTGCGGATCTCCGACAGGATCGAACGCGGCCCCGGCCGGCACGGCGTCTCCAACGCCTTCTACCTCTACATCCTGGACCCGGACGGGCACCGCGTGGAGATCTACACCCAGGACTACTACACCGGCGACCCGGACAACCCCACTATCACCTGGGACGTGCACGACAACCAGCGCCGCGACTGGTGGGGCAACCCCGTGGTCCCGTCCTGGTACACCGAGGCCTCCCTGGTCCTGGACCTCGACGGCAACCCGCAGCCCGTCATTGTCCGCGAGGAAAAGAGCGAAATGGCCGTGACCGTGGGCGCCGACGGGTTCTCCTACACCCGCAAGGACGAGGACGGCCACGCCGGAGAGAAGACCGGGTTCAAGCTCGGCGCCCAGCTCTAAACGCGGCTGTAAACCCCGAACCGGGCCGGCGGTCCCGCCTCCGCCGGAGGCGGGACCGCCCCGGCCCCCACCGCCCGACCACCTGAGGAGCACCCGAATGCTTGACCCCGCGACCATCGAGGCCATCGCAGACGAACTGCTGGAAGCCGGCCGCAGCCGGACCCCTGTCCCCCGCCTGACCGCCCGCTACCCGGACATGACCGTAGAGGACTCCTACGCCGTCCAGCAGCTGTGGCGGAGCCGCAACGAGGCCGCCGGGCGCAGGCTCGTCGGCCGCAAAATCGGGCTCACCTCCAAGGCCATGCAAGCCGCCACCGGCATCACCGAGCCGGACTACGGCGCCATCTTCGATGACATGGTCCTGGACACCGGCTGCTCCGTGGACTGGGACCGCTACACCCACCCGCGCGTGGAAGTGGAACTCGCGTTCGTGCTGAAGAAGGACCTCACCGGTCCGGGCTGCACCATCTTCGACGTCCTGAACGCGACCGACTACGTGGTTCCGGCCCTCGAAATCCTGGACTCCCGGATCGACATGGAGGGCCGAACCATCGTGGACACCATCGCAGACAATGCCGCCATGGGCGCCATGGTGGTGGGCGGCCGCCCGGTGAAGCCCGACGCCGTCGACCTGCGCTGGGTCTCTGCCATCCTCTACAAGAACCAGACCGTCGAGGAGACCGGCGTCGCCGCCGGCGTCCTGGACCACCCCGCCAACGGGGTGCACTGGCTGGCCAACAAGATCGCCGCTCACGGAGACGGCATGAAGGGCGGCGACATCATCCTCGCCGGCTCCTTCACCCGGCCCCTCTGGGTGTACAAGGGAGATACCGTCCACGCCGATTACGGACCCCTAGGAGTCGTGACATGCCGCTTCGAGTAAATCCAGATGAAACCTTCCGGGACGCCCTGCGCAACCAAACCGGCGCTGCCGGCCGCCCCCTGGCCGGGATGTGGGTCTGCTCCGGCAGCCCCCTCGTGGCCGAACTCTGCGCCGGCTCCGGCCTCGACTGGCTCCTGATCGACGCCGAGCACAGCCCCAACGGGCTCGAATCCATCCTCGCCCAGCTGCAGGCCGTGCACGGCTACCCGGTGCAGGTTATGGTCCGGCCGCCCGTGAACGACACCGTGCTCATCAAGCAGTACCTGGACCTGGGCGTGCAGAACCTGCTGATCCCCATGGTGAACTCGGCAGCCGAGGCCGAGGCCGCCGTGGCCGCCACCCGCTACCCGCCCCACGGCGTGCGCGGCGTCGGGTCCGCCCTGGCCCGGGCCGCGCGCTGGAACCGGGTCCCCGACTACCTCGCCCGCGCCTCCGATACCATCAGCGTCACCGTGCAGATCGAATCCGAAGCCGCGGTCGCGGTCGTGGAGAACATCCTGGCGGTGGACGGGGTGGACGCGATCTTCCTGGGACCGTCCGACCTCGCCGCCTCCCTGGGACTGCTCGGCCAGCAGGAACACCCCCGGGTGCGCGCCGCCGTCGAACACTGCCTCGCCGCCGCCACAGCGGCCGGGAAACCCGCCGGCGTGAACGCCTTCAACCCGGAAACGGCCCGCGCCTACCTGGCCGCCGGCGCCGCCTTCGTGCTGGTCGGTGCCGATGTGGCTCTGCTGGCCCGCGGCTCCGAGGCCCTTGCGGCCGAATACATCCCGCCGGGCCCGGCGGTTGCGCCTGCCGAAACCCCGACCAGCTACTGACTCCCTTTAGGACCTCCTTATGACTGTTTCCGCGATCACCCCTGCCCTTTCACCCGAGCGTGAGGCGGCGCTGCTCGCTTCCGTGTCTGCCGGCCTGCTCATTAACGGCCAGTGGCGTGGTGCGTCCGACGGCGGCACGTTCGACGTCCACGACCCCGCCACCGGGGAGGTGCTCGCCACCCTGGCGTCCGCGACGAGCGAGGACGCCCTGGCCGCGCTCGACGCCGCCGACGCGGCCCAGGCTTCTTGGGCCCGGACCGCACCGCGGGAACGGGCCGAAATCCTGCGCCGCGCGTTTGACCTCGTCACCGAGCGGGCCGAGGACTTCGCCCTGCTCATGACCTTGGAGATGGGCAAGCCGCTGGCCGAGGCCCGCGGCGAGGTGGCCTACGGTGCCGAGTTCCTGCGCTGGTTCTCCGAGGAAACAGTCCGCGACTACGGCCGCTACCTCACCACCCCCGAGGGCAAGAACAAGATCCTGGTCCAGAAAAAGCCCGTGGGACCGTGCCTGCTCATCACCCCCTGGAACTTCCCCCTGGCCATGGCCACCCGCAAGGTCGCGCCCGCCATCGCCGCGGGCTGCACCATGATCCTCAAGCCGGCCAAGCTCACCCCGCTGACCGCCCAGCTCTTCGCGCAGACCATGCTCGACGCGGGCCTGCCCGCCGGGGTCCTGAACGTCGTGGCCTCCGCCAGCGCCGCCGGGATCTCCGGGCCGCTGCTCGCCGATTCCCGGCTCCGGAAAGTCTCCTTCACCGGTTCCACCCCGGTGGGCAAGCGCCTCATGGCCGACGCCGCCCGGAATGTCCTGCGCACCTCCATGGAGCTCGGCGGCAACGCCCCGTTCATTGTCTTCGAGGACGCCGACCTGGACCAGGCCGTGGACGGCGCGATGGCCGCGAAGATGCGGAACATGGGCGAGGCCTGCACCGCGGCCAACCGCTTCCTCGTCCAGGCATC
>NZ_FNJS01000013.1:0-132909 GCF_900104405.1 Arthrobacter sp. ok909
CCGGGCCGGACCCGAACCCCGGCCTGAGTCGCGGGCCGTGCCGGGATCCGCGCCGCAGCCTGCAGCAAGACCGGTCCACCGATCCGTGCCCTGCCCGTCGTCCCCGAACGGAATGAAATCCCTGGCGGCTTCCATGACAACAGTCTCCTCCGGGGGTCCGACATTCTTAGCGCGAAGCAGGAGTGAAGAACAGAGCGCGGTTTCGGATTTTCCGAGTGTCGTCCTGAGGCCGCTTTCCGGGGACGGCATTCGCCCCGGAGGCCGTTTTCCGTCTACCGTCAGGGCCCAAGCGCGAAGACACACGCTGATCTCATTTGACGCCCCAAATGAAGCGAGAGGTCCGGCGCTGCGAGCCTTACAAGCCTGCGCTGCGAACCGTGCGGACCCTACAGGCCGGCCCTACTGCCCGGCCGTCCGGCGCCGCGAACGCTGCGGACAGGCCTTGCGGGCAGGCCGTGTGGTCCGGCGGGGCGGCCGGTCCCCGCGAACCGAACGCCGGCGTTCCACCAGCCCGTCGCACGCGACTCCCCGCACGCGGATCTCCGGACGCCCATCCGGCCGACGTCCAGGACTCCGCGGAGTGCAACTAAACTGGACTGGATCCCTAGCCGCCCACCGTGAGGACAGACTGCACATGGCCATTTTGAATATCCGCATCATCGGCGATCCTGTGTTGCGCACAGTCGCCGATCCCGTGACGGAATTCGGGCCTGAACTGGCAAAGCTGGTCGCTGACATGACCGAAACCATGGAGGACGTGGAGGGCGCAGGCCTGGCCGCGCCCCAGGTCGGCGTGAGCAAGCGCGTCTTCACGTACCGGATCGGTGGCGTCGAGGGCCACATCATCAACCCCGTGCTGGAAAACAGCGAGGACTTCCAGCCGGACCAGGTCGAAGGCTGCCTGTCCATCCCGGGCCTCAGCTTCCCGGTCCGCCGGCACAGGCATACCCGTGTGACCGGCGTGGACCTCCACGGCAATTCCGTCACTGTGGAGGGCGAAGGCATGCTTGCGCGCTGCTTCCAGCACGAGACCGACCACCTGGACGGCATCCTCTATACGGATCGGCTCGAAGGCGACGACCGCAAGACCGCCCTGCGTGCCATCCGCAATGCCGACTACGACGCCATTACCGAACAGACAACAACGAAGCGCGCGAAGACGGTCGGAACGAGCTTTGGCGGGTCCAGCTTCGGAATCACCCCGTGAGGGTTCTTTTCGCGGGAACCCCGGCTGTCGCCGTGCCGTCCCTGGACGCCCTGATTGAGGCCGGGTTCGACGTCGTCGCCGTCCTCACGCGTCCGGACGCCCCGCTGGGCCGCAAACAGATCCTGACGCCGTCGCCCGTGGCAGCACGGGCCGCCGAGCTCGGGATCGAGATCATCCACGCCGCCAAGGTGGACGCCGAGGTCACTGCCCGCATTGCCGCCGTTGCGCCCGACGTCGCGGCCATTGTTGCGTACGGTGGCCTGATTCCCCGTCCGGCCCTGGAAGTTCCGCGCCATGGCTGGGTGAACCTGCACTTTTCGCTGCTGCCGGCCTGGCGTGGCGCCGCCCCCGTGCAGCGTGCCGTTATTGCAGGCGACGACGTCACCGGCGCCGTCACCTTCCGTCTTGAGGAGGGGCTGGATACCGGACCCGTGTTTGGCACGCTCACCGAAACGGTGGACCCCGGCGATACCGCCGGCGCCCTGCTCGAACGGCTCTCACATAGTGGCGCCGTCCTGCTGGCCCAGACCCTGTCCGCCATCGACGCCGGCAAATCCGTCGCGCTGCCGCAGCAGGGGGATGTCAGCCTGGCCCCCAAACTCAGCCTCGAGGATGGCCGGCTTGACTGGCGGCAGCCTGCGTTGGCGATCGGGCGGAGGGCCCGCGGGGTAACGCCCGAGCCCGGTGCCTGGACCATGCTGGAGGGCCAGCGGATCAAGCTCGAGCCGGTGCTGCCCGCGCCGGAAGCTCCCGCCCTTCCGCCCGGACGGCTGGCCATGGAGGGCAAACGCGTCGTGGTGGGCACGGGCTCGCACCCGGTGGAATTGACCCGGATCCAGCCTGCGGGCAAGAAAATGATGGCCGCCGCTGATTGGGCGCGCGGACAGGCAGAACTTGAAAGCGTGGTATTCCAATGAGCGAGTCCGGAACCAGCGGCAGCGGCCGCGGCAGGGGCCACCAGCCCGGCGGCCAGGGCGGCGGCCAGTCCGGTTCCCAGCCCGGTGGCCAGGGTGGCGCCCGCGGCGGCAGCCGGCGGAACGCCCAAGGCCGGGAACGCAACCGCGGCCCGCAGCGTGGCTTCACCGAGAGTGCCCCCTCGCAGCGCACCCGCCGGGCCGATCCGGCCAGGCTCGTAGCCTTCGAAGTGCTCCGTGCCGTGGAAGCCGAGGACGCCTACGCGAACCTCGTGCTGCCCGCCCGGATCCGGCACCACGGACTGGACAAGCGCGACGCCGGTTTCGCCACCGAGCTCAGCTACGGCGCCCTCCGCGGCCAGGGTACCTACGACGCCATCCTGGCACGCTGCGTCGACCGGCCGCTGGACCAGTTGGACCCGGCAATCCTGGATGCCCTGCGGATTGGCGCGCACCAGCTGCTCGCGATGCGGGTGCCCGCCCACGCCGCCCTGGACCAGACCGTGGGGCTGGCCCGCGCCGTGATCGGGGCCGGCCCGTCGGCCCTGATCAATGCCGTGCTGCGCAAGGTCTCGGCCCGCACGCTCGATGAATGGCTCGACCTGCTGCTCAGTACCGAGACCGATCCCACCACGATCGCGTCCATCCGCTACGCCCACCCGGAGTGGATCGTGCGCGCACTGCGCCAATCGCTCGTGGCCCACGGCCGGCCGGCCGCTGAGATCGATGAGCTGCTCGAAGCCGACAACGCCGCGCCGGTGGTGAACCTCGTGGCGCTGCCCGGCGTCGGCAGCCTGGACGAGGCCCTGGAAGGCGGGGCCACTCCGGGCGAACTCGTGGAGGGATCCGCGCTGTCCAGCGGCGGCGACCTCGGCCGGCTCGCCTCGGTTCGTGACGGGAGTACCCGCGTCCAGGACGTCGGTTCGCAGCTCGTGGCCCGCGCCATGGCCGCCGTCGATCTCGGCGCGGAAGCAGCGCCGGGTCGCGACGGCGCGGGGGAGCGCTGGCTCGATCTGTGCGCCGGCCCCGGCGGCAAGGCAGCCCTTCTCGGTGCCCTTGCGCGGCAGCGGGGTGCCCACCTGCTGGCCAACGAATTCGCTCCGCACCGGGCCAAACTGGTCCGCCAGGCCCTGTCCGCTGTGCCACGGGACGCCTGGGAGGTCAGGACCGGAGATGGCCGGGACCTCGGCAGCGAGCAGCCGGAGTCCTTCGACCGGGTCCTCGTCGACGTCCCGTGCACCGGTCTGGGGGCCCTGCGCCGCCGCCCGGAATCGCGATGGCGGCGTACGCCCAAGGACCTGGTGGACCTTGGCCCGCTGCAGCGCCAGCTGCTCAACTCCGCAATCGACGCCGTCAAGCCCGGCGGCGTGGTGGCGTACGTGACGTGTTCGCCGCACCCGGCGGAGACGACCGCCGTCGTGAGTGATGCCCTGCGAAAGCGGGAGGACCTCGAACTCCTCGACGCCGGCGCCGCGCTGGACAGCGTCAGCCTCACCGGCCATCTTGAGGCCGGGCACGAGCTCACCGCCCAGCTCTGGCCCCACGTGCACCACACAGACGCCATGTTCCTGGCCCTCATCCACAAGAAAGCCTGAACGCCGGGCGATACTTGCCCGTAGCCCCCTTCCGCAGGACATGCCCGCTGGGCTGAAATTTGGCAGGACTAATTTTCAGCTGAACGGCATGTCCGCACAGCGACTTTCCATCAGACCGATAGACCGACAAGGAATCCCGCATGACCAAGTGCTGCATCAACCCGAGCATCCTGTCCGCCGACTTCGCCAACCTTGAGGCGGAGCTGAGCCGGATCAGCAACGCGGATGCCGTGCACGTCGACGTCATGGACAACCACTTCGTGCCCAACCTCTCGCTGGGCCTGCCCGTGGTGCAGCGCCTGCAGGAAATCAGCCCCATCCCGCTGGACGCGCACCTGATGATCGAGCACGCCGACCGCTGGGCCCCGGCCTACGCCGACGCCGGCGTGGCGTCCGTGACGTTCCACGCCGAGGCCTCGATTGCCCCCATCAAGCTGGCGCGCGAACTGCGGGCACGCGGCTCTAAGGCGGGGCTTGCGCTCCGGCCGGGGACCGGCGTCGAACCGTTCCTGGACATGCTCGGCGAATTCGACATGCTGCTGATCATGACCGTGGAGCCGGGCTTCGGCGGCCAGGAGTTCCTGGACCTGACCCTGCCGAAGATCCGGCGTGCCCGGGCCGCGATCGATGGCTCGGGCCTCAAGGTGGCTTTGCAGGTGGACGGCGGCATCACCGCGGACACGATCTTCCGGGCCGCCGAGGCCGGAGCAGACGTCTTCGTGGCCGGCTCGGCCGTGTACGGCGCAACTGACCCCGCGGACGCAATCGAACAGCTCAGGGTTGCCGGCAGCCGCTGAGGACGGCGCGGGCCGGGCGGCGGCGCGGGGGCCGTACGGGGCCGGACTGCCGCAAAGATTACTCGGACCGTAATGTACGCGGCCGGGAATAGCCGGAGACCAGCCCGGGTTGTGTCAGAATAACAACACACATACGTGCTCCGGGGTCGGTGTAAGTCCGAACCGGCGGTTATAGTCCGCGACCCGCGCGCCAGTGCCTCTCTTCGGAAAGGTGCGGGCAGACGGTTGAATCGGTGAAATTCCGGTACCGACAGTTAAAGTCTGGATGAGAGAAGCACGTACAGCTGTTACTGCGGCGCCCAGACGGCGCCGCATAATTGTGCTGTCGTATACCCCCGGAGCCATCGCGGTTCTAGAGGGAAGGAACGACACACATGAACTTTCTGCGATGGCTCTTCCAAGCACAGGTCCCGGTAATCGGATCTGTCCTGTTTCTTCGTGAAGTGCCTGGCACCATCTCCGGGCTGGCCCCGGCCCTCGGCGGCATGGGCCGCCGGGTATGGGCAGCCTCTTCGATAACCGTCTCCGCTGTGGCCGTCCCCGACGTGGGGGTTATGGCATGAGCGGCAGTCACCTGGCCACCACGGCTCCTTTGGGCGAGTCCGACGCCGGAGCCCCCTTCAGCGCCGCGGAACGTGCGGCCATGCAAGCTGCCCTCGCTGCCGCGGCGCAGGGTCCGCGGGGCGCCAACCCGCTCGTGGGCGCCGTCGTCCTCGGAACCGACGGGTCGCCCCTCGTCACCGGGTACCACCGCGGGGCAGGGACTGCCCACGCCGAAGCTGACGCGATTGCCCAGGCGCAGGCGGCGGGTCTGGACCTCCGGGGTGCTTCGATGGTGGTGACCCTGGAGCCGTGCAACCACTGCGGACGCACCGGCCCCTGCGCCCAGGCGATCATCAACGCCGGCATCACCGACGTCATCTACGCCATCGATGACCCCCATGATCCGGCCGCCGGCGGCGCCGTGACGCTCCGCGCCGCGGGTGTCCGCGTCCGGTCCGGGCTGGCGGCCGACGCCGCGCTGGATTTGAACCGGCGCTGGTTCGACGCCGTCGCCGCCAAACGGCCCTTCGTCACGCTGCATATCGCACAGACCCTCGACAGCCGCATTGCTGCCGGCGACGGCACCAGCCAGTGGATCTCCAGCCCGGAGTCCCTCGCGGATAATCACGCGCTCCGGGGCCGGATTGACGCCATCCTGGTCGGCACGCAGACGGTGCTGGTTGACAACCCCCGGCTCACGGCCCGGAATGCTGACGGCGAGGAGTCGGGCAAGCAGCCGCTGCGCGCCGTGATGGGCTACCGAGGCATACCCGAGGACGCGGCCATCCACGGCGCGGACGGCAACGTCCTGCACCTGGCGACCCGTGATCCGGGCGAGGCCCTGGACCAGCTGTTCCAGAGCGGCGTCCGGCACCTCATGGTGGAAGGCGGTTCCCGGATCCTGAGCGCATTCCTTACCGCCGGCCTGGTCGATGAACTCATCGTCTACCTGGCGCCGACGCTGCTCGGCTCCGGAACGCCCGCCCTCGACGACCTGGGCATCACCACCCTGGCCGATGCCCAACAGTGGGAATGGGACTCCGCGTCCGGGGGCGCCGTCCGGATGCTCGGCCGCGACCTCCGGCTGCACCTTCGCCCGGCCAGCCCAGCGGGCCCGGCGAGCCCCGCCAGCGCGCCCGGCCTGGAGAGCCCGGCCGCCACACCTACTTCATCCGATACAACCCCGCACCGCAATGGCGCGGACACCGCCGCAGGAGGCAATTGATGTTTACCGGAATTATCGCCGAGCAGGGAAAGGTGCTGTCCGTTGAGCGCAACGGCGATGTCAGCGCCACCGTTCGGCTCCACGCGCCCGGCACCACGGACGGCCTCGCCCTGGGTGGTTCCATCGCGGTCAACGGCGTCTGCCTCACGGCCACGCAAATCGACGGCAAGGACTTCAGCGTCGACGTCATGGGCGAAACCCTCAACCGCAGCACCATCGGTGAACTCACTGCCGGCGATCCCGTCAACCTGGAGCGCTGCGTCCCCGCCGGGGGACGGCTGGACGGTCACGTCGTCCAGGGGCATGTCGACGGCGTCGGGCAGCTTCTGGAACGCGAGGGCCTCGGCAACTGGGACCGGCTCCGGTTCGGTGTGCCGGCCGGACTGGCACGGTACATCGCCGAAAAGGGCTCCATCGCCGTCGACGGCGTCTCCCTCACGGTCACTGCCGTGAGTCCGGCGAACGATCCGGCGCCCTGGTTTGAAGTCGGGCTGATTCCCACGACCCTGGCGGAGACGGGCCTGGGCAGCAAACCCCTCGGCGGCGGGGTGAACCTTGAAGTCGACGTGCTGGCGAAATACACCGAACGCCTGCTGTCCTTTGCCAGCGGAACGTCGCCGGCAGCGCACCGGGCGTCCGCCGGGCCCGCCGAAGAAGCAGCCCAAGAAGCACTCACGGATGGGGCAGCGAAATGAGCCGCGTCAAGGACCAAGCAGGCCATGTCCTGGCTGAAGAACTCCGCGCTGTCGCGGAAGGCGCCGCGGCGGACTCAGATCCACGCCCGGCTGCAGACCCAGCAAGGACGGGCCTCGATCTGATCGAGGACGCCATTGCCGCCATGGCCGCCGGGCGTCCGGTCCTCGTGGTGGATAACGAGGACCGCGAGAACGAAGGCGACATCATTTTCGCCGCCCAGCACGCGACGCCGGCACTGATGGGCTGGACGGTCCGCTACAGCTCCGGCGTGATCTGCGTACCGCTGGCCGCCGACCGGGCCGACGCCCTCGCGCTGCCGCCGATGGTGGCCATCAACGAAGACGCCAAGGGCACCGCCTACACTGTGTCCTGTGATGCCGCCGTCGGAGTCAGCACCGGAATTTCTGCCACGGACCGCGCCCTGACAGCCCGGATCCTGGCCGACCCGCAAAGCCAGCCGAAATCCCTGACCCGTCCCGGGCATGTTTTTCCCCTCCGCGCCGTTAAGGGGGGAGTGCGGGAACGTCCCGGCCACACCGAAGCGGCCGTGGACCTGTGCCGGCTGGCGGGCATGGAACCCGTGGGAGTGATTGCAGAGCTGGTGTATGACAACGGAGAAATGATGCGGCTGGACGGACTACGCGGCTTCGCCATTGAGCATGGCTGCCCCCTGATTTCGATTGCGGATCTGGTGGCCTACCTTGAAGCAGGGCAGCACGACAGCTACGCAGCGGATCCCGTCTGATGGAGGAGAAATAGTGACGACTTCTAAGACACGAGAAGAAACGGCCATGGCAGGTCAGCCGCATCCGGTCAGCGCAGGACCGATCGTCCAACTGCCCACCGCATTTGGCGATTTCGTGGCCCAGGCCTGGACCGATCTGGCCACCGGAGCCGAACACCTGGCGGTCAGTTCACCGATGCAACCTGTGGACGGGATGGCCCCGCTGGTCCGCCTGCACTCGGAGTGCCTCACCGGAGACGTGTTCGGCTCCTACCGCTGCGACTGCGGCGAACAGCTGGCCTATGCCCTCGAGATGATCAACGAGTTCGGCGGTACGCTGCTCTACCTGCGCGGCCAGGAAGGCCGCGGGATCGGCTTGGCGAACAAGATGAAGGCCTATGCCCTGCAAGAAGCCGGATTCGACACTGTGGAGGCCAACGAGCAGCTCGGGTTGCCCGTCGATGCGCGCTGCTACAAGGCCGCGGCCCAGATCCTCGCCGATATGGGTCTCCACGAGATCCGGCTCCTGAGCAACAACCCGGACAAGCAGGACCGGCTCGCCCAGGCAGGCGTCACTGTGGTGGAGATGGTCCCCACAGAGGTTCCTTCCAGGGAACAGAACATCCGCTACCTGCAGACGAAAAAGGACCGGATGGACCACCGCCTGGTTCTGGACGTTGAACCGGCGCCGGCCGGATTCGATCACGACCAGGACTGACCCGGCGGCCTCCCAAGCCGTTCCACCCCGTTCCACCCCGCTTCACCCGCCAGCCCGCCGTGTCCGGCAGCCTAAGCTGCCCGGCAGGGCGGACTGGCGGCGGACCAACCACCCGACTCAACAGCAAGGAATTCCCATGAGTGGCCACGGCGCCCCCCAGATCGACCTCAGCACGTTCAAGCCGGAGGAAACCTCGCGGCTCAAACTGGCCATCGTGGCCGCGAGCTGGCACACCCAGATCATGGACGGGCTCCTTGACGGAGCCCTGCGTGCCGCGAAGGACGCCGGCATCAGCGAGCCGACCGTCCTGCGGGTGCCGGGCACGTTTGAGCTCCCCGTCGCGGCTGCCCGGCTGGCACCGCACTTCGACGCCGTCGTGGCGCTCGGCGTCGTCATCCGTGGCGGGACGCCGCACTTCGAATATGTCTGCGAGGCAGCCACCCTGGGCCTGACCGAGGTGAGCGTCCGCACCGGTGTCCCCGTGGGCTTCGGCGTGCTGACGTGCGATACCGAACAGCAGGGCATCGACCGGGCCGGCCTGCCGGGTTCCACCGAGGACAAGGGGCACGAGGCCGTCACCGCCGCCGTGGCCACGGCAGTGACCCTCAAGCAGTTCGGCTAAGTACCGCTTCGCCCCGGACGACCGGAGCCCGCACAACTGCAGCTCCACGCGGGGCGGCCGGCAGCCCGCCGGCCGCCCCGCCTGTGATTGACCTGCTGTGCAATGCCTCACATCCCGTTCGTCATGCAAGGGCCCGGCAGGCGTTCCCGCGCCGGGAGCAAGTAGGCTTGGGGGCGTGAAGAATTTCGAGTCGCTGTTCGCAGAACTGAGTGAAAAGGCAGCCGTCCGCCCGGAAGGCTCCCGCACCGTCGCCGAACTGGATTCCGGAGTCCATGGCATCGGCAAGAAGGTCGTGGAGGAAGCAGCCGAGGTCTGGATGGCTGCCGAGTATGAATCCGATGAAGCCGCCGCTGAGGAAATTTCGCAGCTGCTGTACCACCTGCAGGTTCTGATGCTCGCCAAAGGACTCACCCTGGAAGACGTCTACAAGCATCTCTAGCCGCGCCCGCACGGAAACCGCCAGGACTCATCCGGCGGAACCCGCGCACCGCGTGGCCGACGTGCCCCAACAGAGACCTTCCACACCCAAGAGAGACTTTTCCCATGCTTAGAGTTGCCGTCCCGAACAAGGGATCCCTGTCCGAAGCCGCCTCCGCCATGCTCGCCGAGGCCGGCTACCGCCAGCGCCGCGACACCCGCGAACTGGTCATGGTGGACCCGGACAACGACATTGAGTTCTTCTTCCTGCGCCCGCGCGACATCGCCGTCTACGTGGGCCAGGGAACACTCGACGTCGGCATCACCGGCCGTGACCTGCTGCTCGACGCCGAGGTCGAGGCCGAGGAGCTGCTGCCGCTGGGCTTCGCCGCGTCCACCTTCCGCTTCGCCGGCCCCGTGGGCGATTTCACCACCATCGAACAGCTCGAGGGCAAGCGCCTCGCCACGAGCTATGACGGTCTGCTGCGCGGCTACCTGGCCGAGCGCGGCATCAAAGCGAAGGTGGTCCGCCTCGACGGCGCCGTGGAATCCTCCGTACGCCTCGGCGTCGCGGACGCGATTGCCGACGTCGTCGAGACCGGCACCACGCTCAAGGCCGCCGGCATGGAGATCTTCGGGGAGCCGATCCTGAACTCAGAGTCGGTGCTGATCGGCCGCAAGGGCGAGCAGAACCCGGCCACCGAGGTGCTGATCCGCCGGCTCCAAGGCGTGCTCGTGGCCCGGCAGTACGTGCTGATGGACTACGACATCCGCAAGGAGCTCGTGGAGCAGGCCGCCGGGCTGACACCGGGCCTGGAGTCGCCAACCGTCTCGCCGCTGCGCGATTCGGACTGGGTGGCCGTCCGCTCGATGGTGCCCAAGCGGGAAACCAACCGGATCATGGACGAGCTCTACGACCTCGGCGCCCGCGCCATCCTGGTCAGCAGCATCCACGCCTGCCGCATCTGAGCGCCCACCTGCCGAGTCCCTCCAGCAAACATCAGGAGAAATCATGACTGTTGCCGTGCGCGTCATCCCGTGCCTCGACGTCGATGCCGGCCGCGTGGTCAAGGGCATCAACTTTGAAGGGCTCCGCGACGCCGGTGACCCGGTGGAACTGGCGCACCGCTACGACAACAGCGGCGCCGACGAGCTGACGTTCCTTGACGTCACGGCGTCATCCGGCAACCGGGAGACCACGTTCGACGTCGTCCGCCGCACCGCCGAGGAAGTCTTCATCCCGCTCACGGTCGGCGGCGGTGTCCGCGGCGTGGCAGAGGTGGACAAGCTCCTGCGCTGCGGCGCGGACAAAGCCGCCATCAACACTGCTGCCGTGGCCCGGCCGGACGTGATCGACGAGATCACCCGGCACTTTGGGTCCCAGGTCCTGGTGCTTTCCCTCGACGCCCGGCGTACCCGCCCGGGTTCGAAGCCCACCCCGACCGGCTTCGAAGTCACCACTCACGGCGGACGCCAGGGGACCGGGATCGACGCCATCGCGTGGGCCCGGGAAGCTGCGGACCGCGGCGTGGGGGAGATCCTGCTCAACTCGATCGACGCCGACGGCACCAAGGACGGCTTTGACCTGGAATTGATCCGGCTCGCCCGTGCCGGGGTCAAAGTCCCGCTCATCGCCTCCGGCGGCGCCGGCAAACCCCAGCACTTCCCGCCGGCCGTGGCAGCGGGCGCCGACGCCGTCCTCGCGGCATCGGTCTTCCATTTCGGGCCCCTCGACATGATCGCCCAGGTCAAGGCCGCGATCCGGCAGGCAGGCTTCGAGGTCCGCTAGGAATCGTTCGTTGTGCCTGGGCCCACGCCTGCCGGGTTCCCCGGTCAGGGAGCCGACGCGGACTTGCGAGGCTAGGGAGCGTGTGGCATTCGAAGTCCGCTAGGAATCGTTGGTTGTGCCTGGGCCCACGCCCGCCGGGTTCCCTGGCCGAGCTTGCGAGGTTAGGGAGCGGGTGGGGACTAGAGGCCGACTTCGGCGGACTGCAGGAGTGCGACGGCATCCGGCTGGCCTTCGAAGGTCACGAGGGCGTGCCGCGTGCGGCCGTGGGCGTGCATGAGGAGTTCCCCGGGCTCGCCGACGATGGCCACCGACACGGGGGCCCGCTTGGCCACGTGCCGCGGGCCGGAAGGGCTCACCAGCACAATGCCCAGGTCCACGCCGCGGTACAGGATGGCCGCCCGCTTGACGAGTTCGTCCCACAGGGCGTCCGAGTAGGCCTCGTCCAGGGCCCGCGGTGCCCACCGGTCCACGGCACGGCGCACGTCCTCGGTGTGCACAAAGTATTCGATCAGGTTGGAGCTCTCGTCCAAGGCCTTGATCCGCAGCGGCGACAGCGCCGGGGGACCGGCCCGGAAGGCGTTGACCAATTTGGCGTAGGCCTCGGGGGTCTTCAGCGTGCCGGCGAGTTCGGCCGTGGCTTGGTCCGATGCCTTGGAAAGGCGTTTGATCAGCAGGCCAAGTCCGACGGCGATCTTCCGCTCGCGCAGGTACAGGTGCGCGGCAAGGTCGCGGGTGAGCCACCCCGTGCAGAGCGTGGCGGCATCAGGGCCGGCTGCCAGCAGGGTTTCGGCCAGGACTTCTCGGGACGGTTCGACGAAATGCATCACTTGTGAAACTAGCACGAGACGGCCGCGCGTGGGCACAGGAATCGCCGCCGCAGGGGTGCGTGACGGCTTCATCCGGCGGGGGAACGGCGGGGGAAGGCGGAAGGCGCGTCGAAGAGCGGCCAAGTGTTAAGCGGGAGTGTTAAGCGACGGCGTGGACCCGCAGGCCAGCGGCCTGCCCGAAGGCACTAGACTTGATCTGATGTCTGAGCAGCCCGCCCCCGCCACCAGCCCCGCCAACGCTGTCCCCGGCGACGCCGTTGACACCGACGCCGTCGTCTCCGGCGACGCCGTAGCCAACACAGCGCCCGGGGCCCCGGAATCCTCGGCCAGCCCCCTCCCGGCCGGACTGGCCGACGCCCTGAAGCGCGACAGCGCCGGCCTGGTGGCCGCGATCGTCCAGCAGTTCGACACCCACGAGGTGCTGATGCTGGGCTGGATGGACGACGAGGCGCTGCACCGCACCATGACGAGCGGCCGTGTGACTTTCTACTCGAGGTCCCGCCAGGAGTACTGGCGCAAGGGCGACACCTCCGGGCACGTGCAATGGGTCAAGTCGCTCGCCATGGACTGCGACGGCGATGCCCTGCTGATCCGGGTCGACCAAGTGGGCGCAGCCTGCCACACCGGAACCCGGACCTGCTTCGACGGCCGCGAGATCGACGCCGTCGTCGGCCATGGAGGCTAAGCGCCCCCGGCGCGGAAACCCGGCAGAGCACTCCGGCACCCCCACAGCTTCACTGACAGGACCACAGGCAGGATCCCACGACCGGATCCGCTACGGGTCCCACTAAAGAACAGGCGGAAAGCACAGCCATGCAGGACCTTGGAATCATCAGCCCTGGCCTCGAAGAGTTCCGTGAACTCGCAGGCCACAGCCGCGTCATCCCCGTCCGGCTCAAGGTGCTCGCTGACGCCGAAACCCCCATCGGGCTCTACCGCAAGCTCGCCCACGGCCAGCCCGGAACGTTCCTCATGGAATCGGCGGCGGTCGGCGGATCCTGGTCCCGCTACTCCTTCATCGGCTCCCGCTCCCGCGCCACCCTGACCACCAAGGACGGCCAGGCGTACTGGCTGGGCGAGCCCCCGGTCGGCGTGCCGCTGGACGGCAACCCCGTGGACGCCATCCGCGACACCGTGGCGGCCCTCCGCACCGACCGTTTCGACGGCCTCCCGCCGTTCACCTCCGGTCTGGTCGGATTCCTGGGCTGGGAAACCGTCCGGCACTGGGAGAAACTGACCAGCCCTCCGGAGGACGACCTCGAACTGCCGGAACTGGCCCTCAACCTCGTCACGGACATGGCGGTCCACGACAACATGGACGGCACTGTCCTGCTGATCGCCAACGCCATCAACTTCGACAACAGCTCCGAGCGCGTCGACGACGCCTGGCATGACGCCGTCGCCCGTGTGAAGGCCTTGCTGGAAAAGATCAGCAGCCCCGTCAAGCAGCCCGTCTCTGTCCTGGAAACCGCCGCGCTCGACTTTGCCTCGAGCGTGCAGGAACGCTGGGACGAGACCGACTACCTCGCCGCCCTGGACCGCGGCAAGGAAGCGATCGTGGACGGCGAGGTCTTCCAGGTGGTGATCTCGCGCCGCTTCGAAATGGAATGCGGCGCGGATCCCCTTGATGTGTACCGGGTCCTGCGGAACACCAATCCCAGCCCGTACATGTACCTTTTCAGCTTCGAGGATGCCGCGGGCCGAGAGTACACAATCGTCGGCTCCTCGCCGGAGGCCCTAGTCACTGTGACCGGGGACGAGGTCATCACCCACCCGATCGCCGGGTCACGGCCGCGGGGCAAAACGGTGGAAGCGGACAAGGCACTGGCCGAGGAACTGCTGGCGGACCAGAAAGAGCGCGCCGAGCACCTGATGCTGGTCGACCTGTCCCGCAATGACCTCTCCAAGGTCTGCGTCGCTGGATCCGTCGACGTCACGCAGTTCATGGAAGTGGAGCGCTTCAGCCACATCATGCACCTCGTGTCCACGGTGGTCGGCAAGCTGGCTCCGGAGGCCAAGGCCTACGACGTCCTCAAGGCCACGTTCCCGGCAGGCACCCTCTCCGGAGCCCCGAAGCCGCGGGCCCTGCGCCTCCTGGACGAGCTTGAACCGCACCGGCGGGGAATCTACGGCGGCGTGGTGGGGTACCTGGACTTCGCCGGCGACATGGACATGGCGATCGCGATCCGTTCGGCCCTGCTCCGGGAAGGTCGCGCGTACGTTCAGGCCGGCGGCGGGATCGTTGCCGATTCGGTCAACCCCACCGAGGCCCAGGAAACCGTCAACAAGGCCGCAGCGCCGCTGCGCGCCGTCCACACCGCCGGTTCGCTGCACAACATCACCGCCGACCAGGTCCCCGACGCCGCTGCTGTGGCCGATGCCGCGTCGGTTTCCGACGCCGGGGCGGACAACTGATGGGGGAACCGGAAGCCGTCGTCAAGACCACCGCAAGGCCGGCGGTGCCTCGTTGGGCCCGCAAGTCCACACTTGTCCTGGTGATCGCCGCCCTGGCGCTGGCCGTCTTCGGGACCACCACGCAGACCTGGCTGACGGTGCACCTCGATCCCGCCCAGCTCGGCGGCGCCGTTGCCAGCCAGAACGGCCTGCAGGTCCAGGGCAGCAAGGCCGCCACCACCGTGACGGCCCTGGCCCTCGTTGCCCTCGCCGGGGGTCTCGCGGCCTCCATCGCCGGGCGCGTGGCGCGCTGGGTCACGACGGGCATCATCGTCCTGGCCGCCGCGGGCATCGTGGCCGCGGCCGCCGTCGTCCTGGCGGACCCGCTGGCCGCGGCCCAGGGATCCATCGCGGCCGCCACCGGAATCAGTGGCAGCACCGTCCAGGTGGACGTCACCGTCTTCCCCGTCCTGGCCGTCGTCGCCGGGTCCCTGCTGGGGATCTGCGCCCTCGCGATCGTGCCCGCCGGCCGATACTGGAAGAGCCGCACCAAATATGACGCGGCAGCCGCTACGCCCGCCGACGGCGGGACTGCAGTTGGTGGTACTACCGCCGCAGCGCCCGCGGACGAGATTGACAGCTGGGACCGGTTGTCCCGAGGGGACGACCCCACCTGAGCCGATGCCGCGGGCGCGCCCGGTAACGCCGCCAGCAACGCGGCCAAAACACACAGCCAAAAAATGGCAGAATGTAAGCAGTATTTATCCTGAGGAGATTTCAATGAGCAAAGCCACTATTTCCGCATCCACGTCCGCTGCTTCGACGGGCGTCTACGACGACGTCGATCACAGCGAAGCGCCGGGTCACGGCAACAGCCCGGCCGCGTGGACCTGCGTGATCGTGATGCTGATCGGCGCCCTCATTGCGTCCATCGCCTTCGTCATCGCCAACACGCCCGTCTTTATTGCCGGCGCAGTCGTCATGGTGATCGGCCTGCTGGCCGGCTGGGTCATGCGCAAGGCCGGCTACGGCGTCGGCGGCAGCAAGCTGAAGAACTCCGGCCACTGAGCGTGAGCGTTCTCGACGACATCAATGCCGGTGTCAGGGAGGATATGGAGACGCGCCAGCGCCTCGTCACGCTCGCGGAACTGAAGGAGCGCGCCGCTGCCGCGGCACCTGCCCGCGACGCCTGGGCGGCCCTGGGCGGGAACTCAAGCCCGCGGGACCAGCTCAAAGTGATTGCCGAGGTCAAGCGCCGGAGCCCGTCCAAGGGCCGGCTCGCGGACATCGCCGATCCCGCTGCCCTCGCCGCGCAGTACGCCGACGGCGGGGCCGCCGTCATCAGCGTCCTGACCGAGGAACGCCGCTTCGGCGGCTCGCTGGCTGACCTCGACGCCGTCCGGGCAGCCGTGGACGTTCCGCTGCTGCGCAAGGACTTCATGATCGACGAGTACCAGATCTGGGAAGCCCGTGCCCACGGCGCCGACCTGATCCTGCTGATCGTCGCCTCGCTCTCCGACGCCCAGCTGCGCGAGTTTACGGCCCTCAGCCGCGAACTCGGCATGAACGTGTTGGTGGAGACCCACACGGGCGAGGAAATCGAGCGCGCCGTGGCCGCCGAGGCCCGGATCATCGGCGTCAACGTGCGCAACCTCAAGACGCTCGACGTCGACCGTTCCGTCTTCGCGGACCTGGCGGGCGGGATTCCCGCCGGTGCGCTCGTGATCGCCGAGTCCGGGGTGCGCGATGTCCAGGACGTCAGCCACTACGCAGCCCGCGGCGCCAACGCGGTCCTGGTGGGCGAGGCGCTGGTCAGCGACACGACCCCCCGCGAACGGATCGCAGAATTCATGGCCGCCGGCGCAACGGCAATCGCCGCCCGCGCCTGAGGCAGGCCGGTCCGGGCGTCTGCGTCCGGGCCGCGAGCGGTACCGGGCCCGCAGTTGCCCGGACAACGAGCGGATCTCATGTGCAGATCCCCAAAGCTAGCAGTGGAACAGGATGGTGAGACTGATGGTCGATGCGCCAACAGCCGGCTCAGACGAAAGTGCCGTGGACGCGTTCCTGCAGGGCGACCGCCCCCAGGAACATCCCACGAAGGGCGAACCATCCCTGCGGCACGCCCCGGGACCGTACTTCGGGAACTACGGCGGCCGATGGATGCCGGAGTCGCTCATCGCAGCCCTGGACGAACTCGAGGACACCTTCGAGAAGGCCAAGGCCGATCCTGAGTTCATCGCCCAGATCGCCGACCTGAACAAGAACTACTCGGGCCGTCCCTCGCTGCTGACCGAGGCCAAGCGCTTCGCCGAGCACGCCGGCGGTGTCCGGATCTTCCTCAAGCGCGAGGATCTCAACCACACCGGCTCGCACAAGATCAACAACGTCCTGGGCCAGGCGCTGCTGGCCAAGCGGATGGGCAAGACCCGCGTCATCGCCGAAACCGGCGCCGGGCAGCATGGCGTGGCCAGCGCCACCGCGGCCGCCCTGCTCGGCCTGGAATGCGTCGTCTACATGGGCGCGGAGGACTGCCGCAGGCAGTCCCTCAACGTGGCCCGGATGGAACTCCTCGGCGCGACGGTCATCCCGGTGACCAACGGCTCCCAGACCCTCAAGGACGCCATCAACGAGGCCCTGCGCGACTGGGTCGCAAACGTGGGCACCACACACTACCTGCTGGGGACGGCCGCCGGTGCGCACCCGTTCCCGGCGATGGTCCGCTACTTCCACGAAGTGATCGGCGAGGAAGCCCGGGCCCAGATCCTGGACCAGACGGGCCGGCTTCCGGACGCCGTCTGCGCCTGCATCGGCGGCGGCTCCAACGCCATCGGCATCTTCCACGGCTTCCTCGATGACCCCTCGGTCAAGATCTACGGCTTCGAAGCTGGCGGCGAGGGCGTCGAAACCGGACGCCACGCAGCCACCATCACCCTCGGCAAGCCGGGCGTGCTGCACGGCGCACGGTCCTACCTCATGCAGGACGACGACGGCCAGACCATCGAATCGCATTCCATCTCGGCGGGCCTGGACTACCCCGGAGTCGGCCCCGAGCACTCCTACCTCGCCGACATCGGGCGGGTCAGCTACGAGCCCATCACGGACAGCGAAGCCATGGAGGCCTTCCGGCTCCTGTGCCGCACCGAGGGCATCATCCCCGCCATCGAGTCCGCGCACGCCCTCGCCGGCGCCATCAAGGTGGGCCAGCGGCTCGCGGCCGAGGTCGGCCCCGGGGGCAAAGCAACAGACAAAATCGTGATCGTGAACCTCTCCGGCCGCGGCGACAAGGACGTGGCCACCGCCGCGGAATGGTTCGACCTGCTGGACAAAGACTCACCCGAAGCCGAAATCGCCAAAGAGGGGGAACAGCTGTGAGCACCACCCACGACGGCGCCAACCAGGCAGCCGCACAGCACGCCAGCAAGTCGGCCGCCGCCATTGACCGCGCCCGGGCCCAGGGCCGGGCAGCACTGATCGGCTACCTGCCCGCCGGCTACCCGAGCGTCGAAGAGACCATTGCCGCCGGCATCGCCCTGGCCGAGAACGGCGCCGACCTCATC
The DNA here is from genome assembly GCF_900104405.1 of Arthrobacter sp. ok909. NCBI lineage: Bacteria > Bacillati > Actinomycetota > Actinomycetes > Micrococcales > Micrococcaceae > Arthrobacter > Arthrobacter sp. ok909. The sequence continues at coordinate 18,026 of NZ_FNJS01000013.1, forward strand.
GAAATCGGCATCCCGTACTCGGATCCGGTCATGGACGGCCAGGTCATCCAGGCGGCCACCACGGAGGCCCTAGCGAAGGGCTTCCACGTCCGGCAGGTCTTCGACGTCGTCCGCGGCATCACGAGCAAGACCGATGCCGCCGTCCTGGTCATGACCTACTGGAACCCCGTGGTCCGGATGGGCGTGGACGAATTCTCCCGCAGCCTTGCCGAGGCCGGGGGAGCCGGACTCATCACCCCGGACCTGATCCCCGACGAAGCCTCCGAATGGATGGCGGCCTCGGACAAGTACGGTCTGGACCGCGTGTTCCTCGTGGCGCCCTCGTCCTCCCCGGAACGCATGAAGCGGACCGTCGAGGCCAGCCGCGGCTTCGTGTACGCCGTCTCCATCATGGGCGTCACCGGCGCGCGGACCTCGGTCAGCTCCGCGGCCAAGGACGTTGTGGCCGCCGCGCACGCCGCGGGCGCCGAACGCGTCTGCGTGGGCCTGGGCGTCTCCAACGCGGACCACGTCCGCGAGATCGCCGAGTACGCCGACGGCGTGATCGTGGGCACCGCACTCGTCGCGGCCATCCGGGACGGCGGCGTGGATGCGGTAGCCTCCTTGACGAAAGACCTCAGCACTGGCCTCGCCAAGGAAGAAGCGTAAGCAATGCAGTCAGTCCTCCACGCGGCGGCGATGATTCCCGCGAGCATTCCGAGCCCTAGCTGGTCCGGATTCGACATCCCGCTGCCGTGGGGGTCACTGCGCATCCACGCCTACGCCCTCTGCATCCTCGCCGGCATCGTCGCCGGCCTCTGGCTCACCTCCGTCCGCTGGGCGCGCCGCGGCGCGCCCGAGGGCAGCGTGTGGGACATCGCGATCTGGGCCATCCCGTTCGGCATCATCGGCGGACGGCTTTACCACGTGTTCTCCTCACCGGATGCCTACTTCGGCCCCGGGTTCAACGGCACCGGAGACCTGTCCCTGATTCCGCAGATCCAGCGCGGCGGCCTGGGCATCTGGGGTGCCGTCGTCCTCGGCGCCGTGGGCGCCTGGATCGGGTGCCGGCGAGCCGGGGTGAAGCTGAGCGCCTTCATGGACGCCGCCGCCCCCGGGCTGCTGCTGGCCCAGGCAATTGGCCGATGGGGGAACTACTTCAACCAGGAGCTCTTCGGCGGCCCCACCACGCTGCCGTGGGGGCTCCAGATCGACCCGAACAGCCCTAACTTCCCGGCCGGTATGCCCGCCGACACACTCTTCCACCCGACGTTCCTCTACGAGTCCCTGTGGAACCTCGCCGGCGTCGTGATCCTGCTGGCCCTGGACCGGAAGTTCAACTTCCGCCGCGGCCGCCTCTTCTGCCTCTACGCCGTCTACTACACCCTGGGCCGGGTGTGGATCGAAGCCATGCGGATCGACGACGCCGAGCAGATCAGCCTGTTCGGCATCACCACCCGGCTCAACGTCTGGACCAGCATCTTTGTCCTCCTCGGGGCCCTGATCGCCTTCATCCTCCTCGGGCTGCGCAAGCCCTCAGGACCGGACACCCCGTTCCTCCCGGGCCGGGAACCGGCGACCGAAACCGCCGACGTCGAAACCGCCGGGACGGCCGGGAAGCCTGACGCCGAACCGGCTCCCGACGCGGTCTCCGCCGTCGAAACCGATGCTGACGCCACTGCCGATAAAGCCACTGCCTACACCGTTCCCGCCGGCGCAACATCCATCCGCCATGCGGACACACTTGTCTCAGATAGTGAATCCCGTGGTAATCTCCGAGATAACCAAAGCGGACCAGGTCCCGCACCCGCGTCTGTCTCCGCACCTGCGGACGCAGATGCTGGCGCGAGCAAGGACTCCACCGGCGGCACCCAGCCCGCCACCGGAGATCCGGCAGCCGGAGTATCCGGCCGCCAGGCAACCGAAACCGCGCCGGGGGCCGAGGGCACCAAGTAACTCGGCACCGGCAGCTCGGGTTGCGGAGCCACCGCTCGCAGGACCCGACACCACAGCGTCGTGGCAAGAGGGAATGTTGTGGACAGCAGATAGGGGCTGTCCACGCAAGCCCGGGCCAGTACCTGCGTAACTGTTACTACAGAAGGCCGGGCTGGCCTACAATTCCAGTTAGAAAAACACTCTGTTGCGCCCATCACACCGGCGTGCCGAGTGGGGCCAATGTTGTCCCTCCCATACGCACGATCAGGAGGAAGGACGTCTCCAATGACCCAAACTCTTCACAGCCCCAGCTGGTCCGATCCGGACCAGCCGACGGCCGCAACGTCACCCTTCGCGCGTTTTGCGTCGATCCCGGCCGCGGCCGGGCTCTACAACCCGGAGAACGAGAAGGACGCCTGCGGCCTGGCCATCATCGCCACGCTGCGCGGCGAGCCGGGCTACGACATCGTCGACGCGGCCCTGACCGCACTGCGCAACCTTGAGCACCGCGGCGCCGTGGGCGCCGATGAGGGCACCGGCGACGGCGCCGGCCTCCTCATGCAGGTCCCGGACGAATTCTTCCGCGCGGTCACCGACTTCGAGCTCCCCGCCCCCGGCCAGTACGTCGTGGGAACCGCGTTCCTGCCCGCCGAGCAGCGCGAATCCGACGCCGCCCGGGCCGGAATCGAAAGCCTCGCCGCCGATGAGGGCCTGACCGTCCTCGGCTGGCGCGAAGTCCCGATCGTGGCCGACCTCGTCGGGGCAATGGCCCGGGCCTGCATGCCGCACTTCTCCCAGCCGTTCTTCGCCTCCAGCACCGGGGAAACCCTCGAGCGCAACGAGCTCGATTCCCGCGCCTGGCGGATCCGCAAGCGCGCCCAGAACAAGTTCGGCGTGTACTTCCCGTCACTGTCCTCGCGGACGATCGTCTACAAGGGCATGCTCACCACCGCGCAGCTGGAACCGTTCTACCCGGACCTTTCGGACAAGCGCTTCAAGACCAAGCTCGCGATCGTCCACTCGCGCTTCTCCACCAACACGTTCCCGTCCTGGCCGCTGGCCCAGCCGTTCCGCACGATCGCGCACAACGGCGAGATCAACACCGTCAAGGGCAACCGCAACTGGATGCGGGCACGGCAGTCGCAGCTCGCCAGCCCGCTGCTGGGCGACTCGCCCGAAGAGCTGTTCCCGATCTGCACCCCCGGCGCCTCGGACTCCGCCTCCTTTGACGAGGTTGCGGAGCTGCTCTGGCTCTCCGGCCGGCCCATCACCCACTCGATCATGATGATGATCCCGGAGGCGTGGGAGAACCACGCCACCATGGACCCGGCGCGCCAGGCCTTCTACGAGTACCACTCCATGCTCATGGAGCCGTGGGACGGCCCCGCAGCTGTGTCCTTCACGGACGGCAACCTGGTAGGCGCCACGCTGGACCGCAACGGGCTGCGCCCGGGCCGGTACTGGATCACCGAAGACGGACTCATCGTCTTCGCCTCCGAAGTCGGCGTGATCGACGTCGAACCCTCCAAGGTGGTCAAGAAGGGCCGCGTCTCGCCGGGCAAGATGTTCCTGGTGGACACCGAAGCCGGGCGGATCATCGACGACGCCGAGGTCAAGGCCGAGGTCGCCGCGGCGAACCCCTGGGCCGAATGGCTCAAGGACAACCTGATCGACCTCAAGAACCTCCCAGAGCGCGAGCACGTCGTCCACACGGCCGCGTCGGTCAACATCCGCCAGCGGACCTTCGGCTACACCACCGAGGAACTGAAGATCCTGCTCGGCCCGATGGCGCGCACCGGCGCCGAACCGCTGGGTGCCATGGGCTCCGACACCCCTGTGGCCGTGCTGTCCAAGCGCCCGCGGCTGCTCTTCGACTACTTCGTGCAGTCCTTCGCGCAGGTCACCAACCCGCCGCTGGATGCCATCCGTGAAGAACTCGTCACGTCCCTGACATGCGCGATCGGCCCGAACGGCAACCTGCTGGACACCAAGCAGGTCCGGCAGCCGCAGGTCTCGCTGCCGTTCCCCGTGATCAACAACGACCAGCTCGCCAAGATCGCGAACATCGAGAGCGCCGACGGCGACAAGGTCGCCATGAAGGTCCGCGGACTCTACCGCCCCGAAGGCGGCGAGCATGCCCTCCGCGCCCGCCTCACCGAAATCTGCGAGCAGGTCTCCGGCGCGATCAATCGCGGCGTCCAGTACGTGGTGCTCTCGGACCGCGACTCGAACGCCCAGTGGGCCCCGATCCCGTCCCTGCTGCTCGTCAGCGCCGTGCACCACCACCTGCTGCGCAGCGCCAACCGCACCAAGACCGCCCTCGTGGTGGAGGCCGGAGACGTCCGCGAGACGCACCACGTCGCCGTGCTCATCGGCTACGGTGCCTCGGCCGTGAACCCTTACCTGGCCATGGAATCCGTGGAGCAGCTCATCGCCTCCGGGGACGTCGTCGGCGTCACCCCGCAGGACGGCGTGTACAACCTGATCAAGGGCCTCGGCAAAGGCGTCCTGAAGATCATGTCCAAGATGGGCATCTCCACTGTGGCCTCCTACACCGGTGCCCAGACCTTCGAAGCCCTGGGCCTCGGCCAGGATCTGGTGGACGAGTACTTCTCCGGCACGCATTCCCAGCTCGGCGGCGTCGGCCTCGATGTCATCGCCGCCGAAGTCCTGGCACGCCACCGCATGGCCTACCCCGAGAACGGGATCGAACTGCCGCACCAGCCGCTGCTCGGCGGCGGCGAATACCAGTGGCGCCGCGACGGCGAACCCCACCTGTTCAACCCGGAGACCGTCTTCCGGCTGCAGCACGCCACGCGTGAACGCCGCTACGACATCTTCAAGGCCTACACCCGCGGCGTGGACGACCAGTCCGAGAACCTCATGACCCTGCGCGGCCTGCTGAAGTTCAAGGCCGGCCTGCGTCCCGCGGTGCCGCTTGAGGAAGTGGAGCCCGTCTCCAGCATCGTCAAGCGGTTCTCCACCGGTGCCATGAGCTACGGCTCCATCTCCCAGGAAGCCCACGAGACCCTCGCGATCGCCATGAACCGGCTGGGCGGCAAGTCCAACACCGGTGAGGGCGGCGAGGACGTGGACCGCCTGCTCGATCCCACCCGCCGTTCCGCTGTCAAGCAGATCGCCTCCGGCCGCTTCGGCGTCACGAGCCTGTACCTGTCCAACGCGGACGACATCCAGATCAAGATGGCGCAGGGTGCCAAGCCCGGCGAAGGCGGCCAGCTGATGGCGCAGAAGGTCTACCCCTGGGTGGCCCGGACGCGGCACTCGACGCCCGGCGTCGGCCTCATTTCGCCGCCCCCGCACCACGACATCTACTCGATCGAGGACCTCGCGCAGCTGATCTACGATGCCAAGCGCGCCAACCCGTCGGCCCGCGTGCACGTCAAGCTCGTCTCCGAGGTCGGGATCGGCACCGTGGCTGCCGGCGTCACCAAGGCGAAGGCCGACGTCGTGCTCGTTTCCGGACACGACGGCGGTACCGGCGCCTCGCCGCTGAACTCGCTTAAGCACGCCGGTGTCCCGTGGGAACTCGGCCTGGCCGAGACGCAGCAGACGCTCATGCTCAACGGCCTGCGCGACCGCGTGGTGGTGCAGGTGGACGGTCAGCTCAAGACCGGCCGCGACGTCGTGATCGCCGCGCTGCTTGGCGGCGAGGAGTTCGGCTTTGCCACCGCCCCGCTGGTGGTCTCCGGCTGCATCATGATGCGCGTCTGCCACCTGGACACCTGCCCGGTGGGCGTCGCGACCCAGAACCCCGAGCTCCGCTCACGGTTCAGCGGGAAGCCGGAATTCGTGGTGAACTTCTTCGAATTCCTCGCCGAGGAGGTCCGTGAAATCCTCGCGGAGCTCGGTTTCCGCAGCATCGAGGAGGCGATCGGCCACGCCGAGATGCTCGACTCCCGCGACGCGATCAACCACTGGAAGGCCGAAGGGCTGGACCTGGATCCGATCCTGCACGGCCTCGAGTTCGACGACGACGCCCCGCTGCGGAACCTCACCGGACAGAACCACGAGCTCGACAAGCACTTCGACCAGCGCCTGATCGCCATGGCGGCCGAAGCCCTCAGCGATCGCACCCCGGTCAAGATCTCGGTGAACGTCATCAACACGGACCGCTCGGTCGGCACGATGCTCGGCCACGTGGTCACGAAGACGTTCAGCACGGACGTGCTGGCGACGGACACCATTGACATCACGCTCAGCGGAACCGCCGGCCAGTCCCTCGGGGCCTTCCTGCCGGCCGGCATCACGCTGCGCATGTTCGGCGACTCGAACGACTACGTCGGCAAGGGTCTTTCCGGCGGCCGCATCATCGTCCGGCCGGACCGCACCAACGTCTTCCCGGCCGAACGCAACGTGATCGCCGGCAACGTGATCGGCTACGGCGCCACGAGCGGCGAGATGTTCCTGCGCGGCCAGGTGGGCGAACGCTTCCTGGTCCGCAACTCCGGCGCCACCGCCGTGGTCGAAGGAATCGGGGACCACGGCTGCGAGTACATGACCGGTGGCCAGACGCTGATCATCGGCCGCACCGGCCGCAACTTCGGCGCCGGCATGTCCGGCGGTACGGCCTACGTGCTGGACCTGCAGACCGAACGCGTCAACAAGCAGGCCCTCGAGTCCGGCGAGCTGCAGCTGCGCGAGCTCGACGCCGAGGACCGTGACATTGTCCATGGACTGCTGGTCAAGCACGTCGAGGAAACCGAATCGCTCAACGCGGCCCGGCTCCTCGAGAACTTCGACGACACCGCAGCCCGCATTACCAAGGTGCTGCCGCGCGACTACGCGGCTGTCCTGCAAACCCGTCTTGACGCCATCGAAGAGGGCCTGGACCCCGACGGCGAAGAAGTTTGGTCTCGAATCCTGGAGGTGACCGGTGGCTGATCCACGCGGATTTCTGAAAGTACGTCAGCGTGAAACCCAGCCGCGCCGTCCCGTTCCGGTCCGCATCATGGACTGGAAAGAGGTCTATGAAGCCCAGGAGAAGGGCGTCCTGAAGGCCCAGGCCGGCCGCTGCATGGACTGCGGCGTGCCGTTCTGCCACCAGGGCTGCCCGCTGGGCAACCTGATCCCGGAGTGGAACGACCTCATCTGGCGGGACAAGGGCGAGGAAGCGATGGAGCGGCTGCACGCCACCAACAACTTCCCCGAGTTCACCGGCCGGCTCTGCCCGGCCCCCTGCGAGGCGTCGTGCGTGCTGGGCATCAACCAGCCCGCGGTGACCATCAAGCAGGTCGAGGTATCGATCGTGGACCAGGCCTTCGAGAACGGCTGGGTCAACCCGCTGCCGCCGGCCCGACTGTCCGGCAAGACGGTCGCCGTCGTCGGCTCCGGCCCGGCCGGACTCGCCGTCGCGCAGCAGCTGACCCGCGTGGGCCACACCGTTGCTGTGTATGAGCGCGACGACAAGATCGGCGGGCTCCTGCGCTACGGCATCCCCGACTTCAAGATGGAAAAAGAGCAGGTGGACCGCCGGCTGGAGCAGATGAAGGCCGAGGGCACCCGGTTCCGCACCGGCGTGGCCGTCGGCACCGACGTCACGTGGGAGCAGCTGCGCCGCCGGTACGACGCCGTCGTGATCGCCACCGGCGCCACCGTCCCGCGTGACCTGCCGATCCCGGGCCGCGAGCTCGAGGGCGTGCACTTCGCCATGGACTACCTTGTCCCGGCCAACCGGGTGGTGGCGGGGGAGACCGTCGCGAACCAGATCAACGCCGCCGGCAAGCACGTGGTGATCCTGGGCGGCGGCGACACCGGCGCGGACTGCCTCGGCACCGCGCACCGGCACCAGGCCGCCTCCGTGACCACCCTGGCCATCGGCAAGCAGCCGCCCCTCGAACGTGCCGGCCACCAGCCGTGGCCGACGTTCCCCACCCTGTTCGAGGTCGCGAGCGCGCACGAGGAAGGCGGCGAACGCACCTACCTCGCCTCCACTGTCGAGTTCGTCGGAGAAAACGGCAAGCTCACGGGCGTCAAGGTCGCAGAGACCGAATTCGTTGACGGCAAGCGCCTCCCGAAGGCCGGCACCGAGCGGATCATTCCGGCGGACCTCGTCTTCCTGTCCCTCGGCTTCACGGGAGCCGAGCCGGCCGGGATCACCGAGCAGGTCAGCGCCGACTTCGACGGCCGCGGCAACGTAGCCCGCGACGGCTACTACATGACCAACACCGAGGGCATCTTCGTTGCCGGCGACGCCGGCCGCGGGCAGTCACTCATCGTCTGGGCCATCGCCGAGGGGCGTGCCTGCGCCGCCGCGGTGGACAAGTTCCTGATGGGCAGCACCATCCTGCCGGCCCCGGTGGCACCGACCGACCGGGCGATGGCCGTCCTGTAGCCCTCCGGTCACTGGATTTCGGTCATCAGGGATTCACACTCGCTTCAACTTCATCCATGCAACAGACCACTAGGGTAGGTATATGAGACGCGCTAAAATCGTGGCCACGTTCGGACCGGCAATCGCAAGCTTCGAGAACACGCTTGCCGTGCTGGAAGCCGGCGTCGACGTGGCACGCATGAACATGAGCCACGGCGACTACTCCGTGCACGACAACACCTACGAGAACGTCCGCAAGGCTGCCGGACAGCTCGGCAAGGCCGTGGCCATCATGGCCGACCTGCAGGGCCCGAAGATTCGTCTGGGCCGCTTCGTGGACGGACCGCACCTCCTGGAGGTCGGTGACACGTTCACGATCACCACCGAGGACGTTCCGGGCACCAAGGACATCTGCTCCACGACGCTCAAGAGCCTCACCGAGGACGTCCAGCCTGGCGATGCCCTGCTGATCGACGACGGCAAGGTCGCCCTGCGCGCCATCGAGGTCGACGCCGTCAAGGTCGTTGCCCAGGTGGTTGTCGGCGGCTGGGTTTCGAACAACAAGGGCATCAACCTGCCCGGCGTGGCCGTCAACGTGCCGGCTCTGAGCGAAAAGGACGAGGACGATCTGCGCTGGGCGATGCGCCGCGGCGTGGACATGGTCGCCCTGTCCTTCGTTCGCGATGCCTCGGACATCGTCCGGGTCCACGAGATCATGGACGAGGAAGGCCGCCGCGTGCCGGTCATCGCCAAGATCGAGAAGCCGCAGGCCGTTGAGCAGCTGCCCGAGATCATCGACGCCTTCGACGCCATCATGGTGGCCCGTGGCGACCTCGGCGTGGAGCTTCCGCTGGAGGAAGTGCCGATCGTCCAGAAGCGCGCCGTCGAACTGGCCCGCCGTTGGGCCAAGCCGGTCATCGTGGCCACCCAGGTCCTCGAGTCGATGATCGACAACCCGCGCCCGACCCGCGCCGAGGCTTCCGACTGCGCCAACGCAGTGCTCGACGGCGCCGACGCAGTAATGCTCTCGGGCGAGACCAGCGTGGGCAAGTACCCGATCGAGACGGTCAAGGTCATGGCCCGCATCATCGAATCCACCGAGGTTCACGGACTGGAACGCGTCCCCCCGCTGGGCACCAAGCCCAGGACCCGCGGCGGCGCCATCACCCGTGCCGCCGTCGAGATCGCCGACCAGCTGGAAGCGAAGTACATCTGTACCTTCACCCAGTCCGGTGACTCGGCCCGCCGCCTCTCCCGGCTGCGCCCGATCCGGCCGGTCTTCGCCTTCACCCCGGTGGAGCACGTCTGGAACCAGCTCGCGCTGACCTGGGGCATCCAGCCGGTCCTGGTCCCGATGGTGGGCCACACCGACGAGATGACCGCACAGGTTGACCGCAACCTGCTCGAGATGGACCTCGTCGAAGACGGTGACATGGTGGTTATCGCCGCCGGTTCCCCTCCCGGGAAGGCCGGTTCCACCAACATGCTGAAGGTCCACAAGGTCGGCGACCTGGCGGACGCCGGCAGCCACGGCGAGAACGCCGTGACCAAGGACAAGCTCGGCCCCTGGCCGGAAAAGAAGAAGAAGAACCGGCTCCAGGACTAGTTCTGAAGGTGCAGTTCTGAACGCTTGAACGCAAAAAGGGAGGATCCCCGCCGGTTGGCGGGGATCCTCCCTTCTTGGTGCTCTGTTGATTCGCAGCTTGCGGCCGCGGTTGTGCGGCCGGGCCGCGGCTAGTTGACCTGGTTGATGATGGTTTCGGCGACCTCGCGCATGCTGAGGCGGCGGTCCATCGAGGTCTTCTGGATCCAGCGGAAGGCTTCAGGCTCCGTCAGGCCCATCTTGGTGGTCAGGAGGCTCTTGGCGCGCTCCACGAGCTTGCGGGTGGCGAACTGCTCCTGCAGGTCCGTGACTTCGCTTTCGAGGGCCTTGATCTCCTCGTGGCGGGAGAGCGCGATCTCCAGCGCCGGGATGAGGTCCGCCGGGGTGAACGGCTTGACCACGTAGGCCATGGCGCCGGCGTCGCGGGCGCGCTCCACAAGCTCCTTCTGGCTGAACGCGGTGAGCAGGACCACGGGGGCGATCCGGGCCTTGACGATTTTCTCTGCGGCCGAGATGCCGTCCATGACGGGCATCTTGACGTCCATCAGGACGAGGTCGGGCTTGAGCTCCTCGGCAAGCTGCACGGCCTTTTCGCCGTTGTCTGCCTCGCCGACGACGTCGTAGCCTTCACCGCGCAGGATCTCGATGATGTCCAGGCGGATGAGAGTCTCATCCTCGGCGACAACAACGCGGCGCGCCGGCTGGGAAGTGGGGGATGACTCCGTCTGTTCTGACACGGGAACTCCTTGGAAAGGTACGGCGGGAACTACACCATCATAGGTTTCGTCCGCCGATGTACTTGGACCGGTTTGGTTCGATGCGGCGTCACTGGCGCGATTCTGGAATTCAGCCTATCTGCATGTAGAGTAATTTCGCGCACTGGAAGCGATCGCGTTGCTCACAGCACTGTGGTTGAGTGATTGTTACACTGGTGTACTCCGCGCCCGAGTGGCGGAATTGGCAGACGCGCCGCACTCAAAATGCGGTATCGAAAGGTGTGTGGGTTCGAGTCCCACCTCGGGCACAGTGTTTCCGCAGGTCAGTGGCTTTGTGTCTTTTTACTGTTGACAAAGCTTGACAAGCTGTAGATTTCGGGACTTGACCTTGCGACCGCCGTCTCCTCCGCCGCGCTCTCTGCGCTGGAGCAATGTCCTTCTCCGCGTGGCTACAATGACCGCAACCGGGTGGAAGCACAACCCTGTTGAACGCCCAATGAGACACCTAACTGCACGCTCCGCGAAGCAGCGATCGCTGATGCAGGAGTCGGCACCAGACGGACGAATAATTGGCCGGTCGGAGCGTGTTGATGAACCGTTCTCGGGATGCTCGCCGTTATCGTTGTTTTGTGACGACAGGACCAGACTTCCCGGACGAGGCTGCCGCTCCTGTGGTGCCGCTGCTCGACGCAGCCAAGGACTCGCAGTCTTCCCTCCCGGCTCTGACCAGCGTGGAGCGGGACTCATCCGAGGACTACACCGCAGAGCTGACACAGTTACCAAGGCCAGCGCGACTCTACACCCGCGAGGAAGTGCTCGAACGGTCCTCACCAGTGCCGAAGGTGTCCGGCATCTACGCGTGGTACTTCGATGAAGTGCCACCCGGCGTAGACGGGCGCGACTGCCACGCCATCGCTGAAGGTGCGATGCTCTATGTCGGCATCGCGCCTAAAGAGCCACCCAGAAATGGAACAACGCCGAGCACGCAGACGCTTTGGAACCGGCTCCGATACCACTACCGCGGCAACGCCTACGGTTCCACACTACGGCTGACACTGGGCTGCCATCTGGCAGACAATCTAGGCGTCGCGCTCCGCAGAGTCGGCAGCGGAAACCGGCTGACCTTCACGCACCAGGGCGAACGACAGATCAGCGAGTGGATGAGCCGGCACGCCCGCGTGACCTGGGTTCAGACGGATTCGCCCTGGCTGCCCGAAACGCACGCGATCAAGCAGCTGAACCTGCCGCTTAACCTTCGGGGCAACAGCCACCATCCCTACCACCCGACGCTCAAGGCCCTCCGTGCCGAGCACAGGACAACAGCGCGTGCACTTCCTATCGCGTGACGCCGGGCGCCCATCTTCATACAGACGGGAGGCGGCAGCAGGGAGATGCGGGCAATCTGGACGCCTCCCCCCAGGAGCCCGGCCATCAGTGGCATGTGACTTCCACAGCAGTGACGCGAAGTTTCCGCCCAAAGCATCGGAAGCCGCCTTCTGAACCACGCCTCCATCGTGATACTGAGCAAAGTTGACCGTAAGGGACACGACAAGGATGCCCCGCCGTGAAGTTCAACGAGCCAGTCCACTTTTGTCCGTGGGATTAGGTGACGATCGTTATGCGTCGGTCCGTGAAGCAGGCGCCGTCACTTGCTACCGTCATTTTCTATGAGTGTCACAGGGGGAAACCGATTTAGCGCAGCAGGTTCAGCGCTGGGCTATATCGTGCAGGTGGAGTACGCGCTGCTCCTCGCACTTCAAAAGATGGATGACGATGTCAGTTTTCGGGTCTCTCTCGAAACGGCTGATGACATCGCATTCGAATATGAGGGTTCGCCCGTGGAACTATGGCAGACCAAACACCACATTGACCGCCAAGGGTCGCTCGGAAATGCTAGCCCGGACCTTTGGAAAACGCTCCATAACTGGATTGAAGCCTCTGATGACGCCTCGGCTTGCTTTTTGCTCAGCACCACTATCGCGCCGGCGGACTCTGCTGCAGCAAACCTTGGCCCGAGTAGGAGCTCCGAAGACCTTGTCGTGGCGCGAGAACACCTTAACGCCATAGCGCACGCCGCGGGCAACAAGGATCACGCCAGCTACTACGAGAAGTATCTGTCGCTCACCGATAAGCAACGACTGGATTTGCTGAGTAGGGTCACCGTTCTGGATGGTGCTGTCCAGGCTGCTGAGCTCACGGATCGACTGGTTGGGACCGTACGAAAGTCCACAGTTCCCCAGCGACGCCTGCCGCTCATCGAACGTTTGAGGGGTTGGTGGCACGGCCGAACCCTCCTTCATCTCACACGGATTACGCAAGGAATTGAAGACTGGATCGATCTTGAAGAAATTGAGGTGCAGTTGCTATCGATCGCGCAATCTCTCCGAGATGAAAATCTTCCGCTTGACTTCAGCAACGAACCACAGCCTACCCCCGGTGAAGTTCAGAAAGATGAACGCGTATTCGTTGAACAGTTGAGGATCATAATGCTTCACCATGGTCGCATTCGACAGGCCATCTATGACCACAACCGAGCCTTCCTCCAACGTTCTCGCTGGCAACGTGAACAGCTTCTCGCGCTCGGCGAGCTCGACGAGTATGACCGGCGTCTCACTGAGGAGTGGAACCGTGTTTTCCTCCCGCTCGGAGAACCCGCCGACGAGGTTGAAGCCGTTGAAGCCGATGCTGCCGACGCGCGACGTGAGGCTCGGGAGCGTTATGCCTCAATGCAGCAGTGCAGCCTCCCAGAAATCCGTTCAGGAGTAAGGTCTGGGTATCTGCCTCTGGGTTCTCTTCACATTCTCGCCGACCGGCTTGAGATTGGGTGGCACCGGGACTGGATCGACCTCATGCAACATCGGCTCGTCGAGGTCCAAACCGTGAGTGGATTTAAGGGATCTGTATGAGTACTCAAACTCCCGGGTCCGGGTTTGGTTCTGAAACCAGCGCTTTGTTCAATCCCGCATTCTGTTCGGTCCTGCTCCACAAGGCCTGCAAGGGGTACTCCGAGAAGGCGGACGCTCCTATGCCCATCACTATTGCTTTCCTTCTGTTGCCCACCGCCTTGCATAAGCCGACACGGGAAGCGCTTCCAGGGACAACTGCTACGTCAATGTGGAGCTGGCTTCGAGGGAACCCGGTCCTCGTTATGGACTTCCCTGATAGAGTCCGGGGCTTCCGGCCATTCACCACCTCCGCTATCACTTTTGGGCTCCGGCATGCAGTTTTGTCAGGAACGCACAATGGTCTCGCCGCAGGCACTGTGGGAAGACGTCCGCGTACGCTTCACCCCACAGCCGACTGGAATAGCTGCCTTCGGGCAGCCGAGTTTCTCGGAAAATGGTTCGGAGTATCTGACATCGATGAAGCCAACACGCTCGCACACTGGGGAGTCCAACCGTAATGCAACTCGACGCACTACTTCTCTACAACGCCGATGGCAGGATACGGGAAATCCGATTCCGGCCCGGCACACTCAACATCATTACCGGAGAATCCGGTACGGGGAAAACGAGCATCATCGGAATCCTCCGATTCCTGCTCGGAGGCGACAGCCCCAATGCACCCCTCGGGCCAATTCAAAACACGGTCGCGTGGTACGGGTTGCTCGCGCACGTGGGCGACACTTCGTTCTTCATCGGCCGACCTGCTCCTCCGCACGGCGTGAGTAGCTCGCAAGTCATGCTCACCATCGGTTCGCTGGAAGTCCCGACTCTCGCTGAACTAGTAGTCAACGCCAACACGACCGACCTGCTTGACTACCTCGGTGGTTTAATTGGCATTGAGGAGAACCTCCACGTACCGGGGGAGGGGCAGACCCGCCGTGCCCTGGCTGCTAACTTCAAGCACGCCCTGTACTACTGCTTCCAAGGCCAGGGAGAAATCGCCAACCCCGATCTGCTTTTCCACCGCCAGAATCGTGACTACCAGAAGCAGGCGATCCGCGACACTTTCCCGTACTTCCTCGGCGCCCAGGGAGCAGACACTCTCCGGAAGAGGGAGAAACTAACAGAACTGCGCCGCGATATCCGGCGTCATACCCGCAAGCTCGACGAAGCCCGGGATGCGAGAGAACTCGGTGTGGGCCGCGCAGCTGGGCTCATTGCCGATGCAAGAGCTAGTGGTCTCCTCTCCTCAGATGTCGTCCCTAGTGATGCAGGGGAGGCCTTTGAGCTCTTATCGCGAGTTCTCAATGCGGTTCCGTCTATATCGGATGCCGATGACGTTGATGATCAGGCTGAAACAGAACGCCTGCTGGCGCGTCGTGTTGCCCTCAGGGATTCTCTGCGCGAGATAAACGACAAGATTCGAGGCTTAGAGGAGTTTGCACGCGTTGATACTGAATATGGAGCCGAACTAAACGAACACCGCGTTCGGCTTGCTTCGATTGGCCTTATCCCTGACTCAAATGACCCCGACGCAGCGTGCCCCATATGCCAGCGCACACTTGCTGAGGACGCTGACACTCACGGCGCCATCAGAAATAGCCTCGGTCGTGTTGCCCGGCGAATTGAGCTCACCCAGAGGGATCAGCCCAGGATCAGCGAAGCCCGCACGGAGCTGGTTCAGGACCGGAATCGGACGAGAGCGGAGCTCGTAGACGTTGACGGAGCGCTAGATGAACTTGCGCTCACCGATGACGCTCGAGCAGCAGCAGGGAAGTTCTGGGATCAGCAGAGCTTCGTTCGAGGTCGCATTGCCCAGCATCTTGAAACTACCTCCCTCGAACGCGACGACACGATGTCGGCGTTACAAGAGCAGGTCGCTACTCTCAACGACCAGGCCGAGCTGCTCACTGAGGAGCTGGATCCTGATGCGCTTCGTTCGGCGGTCGATTCCGTTCTGAACATAGTCAGTCGCAGAATGACGCGACTTGCACAGGCTTTTCCACTTGAGCACTCTGAGCACGGTGTCCGTATCGACCCCTACCGTCTAACGGTGGTTGCCGACACTCTACACGGGCCGGCGTACATGGACGCCGGAGCCATTGGTAGCGGAATGAGCTGGGTCGGGTACCACCTAACGGCCTATCTGGCCCTGCACGGCTACTTCGTCGAAGCCAGCAGACCGGTTCCACGATTCATAGTGCTGGACCAGCCCAGCCAGGCCTTCTTCCCACGAGACCGGAAGACGGGAGGTGACTTAGATGAACTGTCGGATAACGACCGTGACAACACTCGCAATCTCTACAGGATGATGTACGACGTCGCATCTGAGCTCGATGGAGAGCTGCAGATCATCGCCTTCGACCATGCTGACTTCAGCGACCCATGGTATCAAAGGTCGATCATCGAGACTTGGCGAGACGGAACTGCATTGATACCCCGGGAGTGGATTGAATAGCAGGCATCACCGGGTGTGGCGCCCGAGTATCCGGCTGAGCCCTGCCCGTTGCCGCGTGATTAAACGGGAAACGGGCATACGCGGCAAGTTCCCGAAATACTGTAAACCCCTGAAGGGCTTAGGTAGAAAGAGATGAAAAGTGGAAGAAGAAGCAAGAAACTCAGGATACGTCTATGTGCTCCTTGACCCTTCAAACCCGTCGGAAGTGAAAATCGGATTTACCACTAAAACTGTCGGAGAACGCGTCCAAGAACTCTTTACTACCGGACGATCACGACCACTGCTCGCCCTATGGGATGAGTATGTGGCTAATCCGAAGAGTATAGAATCCAAACTCCATGATCGCTTTGCGGCGTTCCGGGTCCACCCGGGTAGAGAGTTTTTCGCTGTTCCACCACAGGAAGCGATCAGGGCCCTCATAGATGAGGCGGCACCAAATGCTTTGACCAGGCCCGGTAACAGCCCGGGACGTGCCGAGATCTTACCACAGCTCAGAGCGCGGCACGAACGCATCATCCGATCGGACGTTCGATCGGCGACGATAGTAGTCACTAAACTAGGCGTCTACCTAGAAACTTCACGGGTTGACTCCTACGGCGGAATGCGCCGCGGTCAGCAGATACTCAGCGACCACGACATCTCGATTGATGTCGCGGATGACCCGTTCACAATAGAGGAATCCGCCGAGCAGAATGCCGAGCGTTTCCTTCGCCTTACAAAGAACGAGCAGGTAGTTTGTTCCGATGTGTTTAATCTCGAACTAATGGATTTTTTGAAAAATCGCATTGTCGAAGAAGACCCCCAAGCTCTGAGTGTCCCCAAGAAGCCCTTCGCCTAGTTGCCTTAATCGGCCGGTGATCGTGCATCAGATGCAACCACCGACTAAGAGTTGACCTTTGGGTTATTCAGGGAGTGGGCGCAAATGGTCTGGGCCAAAAGGGTTTGCACGTCTTGGTTCATAAACACCCCTTAAAGGTGAAAGATGCCACCCCACACGAGCGAGATCTTCGTCTTTGCCTCTTGGCTGAACTTCGCTTTTACTTTGATGAGAACGAGTGGAGCACCCAAGCCTGTCGGTCCAGTGGAGGCGTCGCAAGCGATGAGGATCGATTGGATGCTGCCCCCACTCCACAAGGAGGAGTACCAGACAAAGATATCAACGTTGTCATACGTAGCGTTAATATCTTGAAGGAGTGGTGGGTGTCAGCAATTCGCTATGGCTTCGTAGCAGGCCGCTCTTTGGCGGTTGCAGATACACTTCGTAAAGAATTCAAATCAGAGGGGCAAAGTGGACGTCACAACGAGACTTCGTGAAAGTGAGTTGGCATCAATTCGCGTCCAAATAGATAACGATTTGTGGGAGAATGTTCTCAAGAGTCTGGATGAGCGGGGTGGCGCACAGGATTTGGTGCGACAACAGTACACCGGACGATATCCCTTTGAGTTGTTGCAGAATGCCAACGACGCCGCTCGGGACACGGCAACGCAGGGGCGCGCACGCTTCCGCCTGACCGAAACAGCATTGATCGTGGCCGATAATGGTTCCGGGTTTGGGTGAAATCTGGACTCACTTTTTCCCGTTGCCACGGTGCGTCACAGCGCAGTCTTACCGAGCATGCGAAGCTTGTCGCTCGCCGCGGAAGTGTCGTTGCCAATATTCTTTCTGCAGAGTGCCATGGTCTGGGGCATGCGGCATCTGGACCACAATCCGATGCCAGAGCCGAAGTCGCCTGGCAACGAGTTTCCAGCGATCGAAATTTGCAGGTAACTCATTGGCGCGCTGCTTCCGATGCTCACCGCCCTGCTACTGGCAGTTGGGCTTGCTCCGATTGCTCTGGTGCTGCTGACGTTCCATTGTTCGTGACGGGCCAAGAGGCGCGGCGCGGGTGCGGTATCTCGTTTATCGGATGCCATACCTGGCCTGGCCCGTAGCCAGGTGCACGCCCCATGCAGAGCGGACCGCAACCTATCGCTCACTTGCGAGTGGTGAGGCTGTTCAGGTAGGAATCCTTTCGAATGAGGTCCAGTTTCATGTCGTGCAGGCTTTCAAGGACTGCCGCCCTATACGCGGCGGTATGTGGGATCAGGTCCTTGACCGCCAAGCTGAGCCGGTTATAAACCGCCACATGATAGTTCTCTCCATGGGCACCTCCGTGATTCTCTAGGCTCAGGAGATTGGCCTGGTCATTGATAAGGTCAGTTTGGAGGGGATCCGTCCGGGCGTTTTTAAGGATTTCGATGGATTTGTGCGCGGCGGAATCTGGCTTCGTCGTTTTGTTGCTCACCAGATGGTGATCCTCGACCTTACCCTTGAGGACGGTAACTTCGCCGCCAGATTTCTTAAATTTATCGACCGTGATAGCGAGCCGGGCTTCAGCCTGTTGAGGTGTCTCCCCCGGGGACTTGGCCGGTGGCTGCTTATTCGATGGGCTGGAAGCAATCTGTGCCCGCTTGTCCGAGTCGCTGGCCTTGGCAGATTGGTTGGTAGCCATGAGGCCCGCCACTACAGGGATTGGTGCCGCTGCCGGTGGTGCCGCCACGGCCGGTCCTCCGGTGGCCGGGACCAATCGTACGGAATTTTGTGGCGGACGGCCGATTCCGCCTCGGCCCCCCACCGAGCTAACAACGGCCACCATAGCAGCCATGTCCTCGCCGCGCTTCCATTCTTTTAGCTCGTCGGGGTCGGCGGGTGCCTCGTATGGAAAGTTGAATGTATAGGCCAGAAATGCCTGACGAGCATATCCCACTTCGGTGAAATGCGTCGTGTCCAGAATTTTAGGGGTGCCACTCGGAAAGGTCTTGGTCCACCAAATGTCTGCTTCGACTCTGACGACGGTCTTGAACGTGGTCCACATGGACGACTCTTTCGGCGGTGTGCTTTGCTCTCCCGTCGCGTCCACGAGGCCGATCGGATCATTATGAACATACACGTACAGGTTTATCCCATCCGTAAGTCCCGACGGATCACAGCTCGTCCACCGCGCCAGCCAGGGCGCATAGTACCGTGCGCTGTGGTAGCTGAGCCCGCTCTCTTCGTCGCGTTCCTTCCCCGTAAACCGGTACCTCTTCGATGTTTCCGTCTGGCTGCGCACCGCCTGGTAGGTGGTGCTTCCATACGGGGCGTACTCCTCATAGGAGACGATCTGGGCCTGCTCATCGACTTCCAGACTCGCGGACCCCAGATGGTTTCCGAGCTGGTAACGGACCAGCCGGGGTGGCGCATGGTCGTTGCCGGCGGTATCCAGGACACGCGTCTCCACCAAGGCGATGCGCTGGACGCCATCCATGATGTGCAGCGTGTGGCGCTCCAACCGCTCCGCGCCCTGACGTCGGCGATAGATTTCCACGCCGCCGATGTAGATGCGTTCCTCCACCAGATTCGCTGATTTCTCCCACACCTTGCGCAGGCGTTGCCCGGCGCCGTCGTAGACGTAATAGACTGTGCCGGTGCCCGGCTGGATCCGCACCAGCTGGTTCCGGTGATCCCAGGTCATGTTCGGAGCCGGGTAGGGGTTTGCCAAGTGCGGCATCCGGATCATGTTACCTTGGGCGTCGTACAGGAAGTTCTGCTCTGTCGCGCCGTTGCCGCCCAGCCGGATGCCTGCCAGGCGGTTGCCGGGGACACCGGCCTCGAGCGGGCTGTCCGAGGCGTACGTGAAGGTCCGTGTCCAGCCGGCATGGTTGGGGTCCGTGCCCCGGTGCCGCATCCCCAGCACATTGCCGACGGCGTCATAGTCGTAGCTTTCCACGTACCCACCCAGGGCGTTGCCATCGCCAGGATGCGGCAGCCCTGTCCGCGGCGCATCGTCGTGCGAATGGGGGACGGGGGCGCCGTCCTGTCCCAGATGCTCACGCCCGGTGGCCTCGACGAGCCGGTACAGGGCGTCGTATGTGTAGGAATTGCTCGGCTCCACCCGCCGGTTCCGGAAGAAGACCGCTTGTTGGGCGTCGTCGCGGATGTGGGTGATGTTCCCGACCGGATCATAGGTGTAGTGCAAGTTCTGGATCTGGCAGCCCGGCCACCCTGCATGTGCTGGCTGCGGGCAATCGCCGGGGAACCGGTCAGCGACGCGGCGGGTCAGTGTATGGACCAGTCGGAAAGTCCAAGGGTCGAACCCGTAGGAGGAGCTGGCTCCGTTGCCGTACTCGATGTGCCGGCGCCGGCCCCTGGCGTCGTAGTCAATGCTATTGACGAACTGTGTCCACACGGGTTGGCCGCCGCCGGTTTCCCCGGACAGCCGGGCTTGCACCTGCTCCAGTAGTCCGGCCTCGTTGTAGTCGTGTCTGATGGTGCTCGGCTGTGTGTCGGCCGCATGGGGTGCGGTCATCGTGATCGGACGATTGAGCGCGTCGTAGGTGGTGCTGCTGGTGTAGGTTTCGGCTTCCAGCAGTGGCGCGATGGCGGCCTCCAGGACGGCCCGGTCGACTTGGTCCGAGGGATCAGCTGGCACGGCCGCCTCGATGGCCGCCCAGCCGAAGGCCTTCCTGAATTCGGCGGCGATCCGCCGGGTCGAGCCCAACGGGTTGCCCTTGAAATCCACGGCCTCGGTGCCGGCGGCACCTGCCTGGTCCAGCTGCAGCCAGGGGTGCCCGCGCAGGTTGAGCTGTTCCGCATCGGGGTGCTGCTCGCCGTAGATCACGCGATCGGTCAGGAGTTCCCCGGCAGGATGGTCCGGGTCTGCGCTGCTCAGGTATGTGCGCAGGGGTCGGCGCAGCGGGTCGTAGTCCGTGCGGACAACATGGCCGCGGTTGTCCCAGACCCGGATGGGGCTGCCGGTCACATCGCCCAGCATCCAGCGTTCGCCGGCGTCCATGCTGGCCTCGTGCAGCCGGTTGCCCAGGAGATCGTAGTCGTAGCGGATGACGGTGCGGCCCTGCTCGTGTCCCGGCCCGGCGGCGGCGTCGCGGACGGTGCGCTGGTTACCCTCGATGTCGAGGTCGATGCGGGTGGCGAACCGGGTGGGGAGGTGGTCGGCGTCGAAGCCGTTGTGGGCGAGCATCAGGAAGGGCCGGCCCAGCGTGTCCAGGTGCACGGTGGCGGGTGTGTTCGCGTGGGCGGCGGCCTTCCGGGCCGCGACGTGTTCGGGATCGTCGGCCGGTTTGGCGGTCCGCTGCCCGTGCCAGGTCTGCCAGTCCGCGGGCAGACTGGTAAGAAAGGCTCTCGCATGGGCTACGAGGTCCGGGTCGGTGCGGGGGTCGCCCGTTTCGGATCCCGCGGCGGCGACGGTGTCATTGCGGTCGTAAATGCTGCGCTGCCACGGGTCGAAGACCGTTTTTTCGTAGCTGTGATCCGGATGCAGCGTGGCTATGACCCGGCCGACCGGATCATAGAACAGCACCGGGCTGACTCCGATCCGCACATCGAATTCGAAGCCGGCCCGGTCGGTGAAGAACGGCTCATACTGCCGGACGGGTTTGCCCTTGTTGTTGAACACCGTCCACCCGGTGCCCACCCACCGCGGCGCCATAATGTCCGCGCTCAGGATCGGCTGACCATCGGCGTCGACGGCGGCCTTCCCGTCCGGACCGCGCTGAGGAACCGGACCGGACTCCGCTTGGACCTTCCGCTGGATCTCACGGCCGAACCCGTCCGAATAAGACAGGCTGTACCGGATCTTCACCCTGTCTAGCGGCGGCTTGTCGTTAGCATGGGTCTCCCGGGAGAGTACGGATACCACGGCGGGCAGCGGGTCGGGCGAGCTCCGTGAGTCGTAGAACGCGAACAGGTCATAGGCGACGCGGGTTGTGGCCTGGCCAAGTATCGAGGCGGAGTGCGTTGGCGGGTCGGCGAGGTATTCGCGGACGGTGTCCGTGTTTGGATCCGGCTGGAAACCTTCGAGGTTGTCACCTTCCACCGGGGCTGGCAGCGGTTTACCCATCACCGCGGTTCCGGCGACCAGTCCCAGCGCATCGAACGCGACGGCGGTGCGGTTGCCGTTCGGGTCTGTGAGGATGCGGGGCTGCAGGACCCGGTAGTCGTTTGTCGCCGCCAGCTGGTTGCCGACGGGGTCCCGGGTCAGGGTGACCAACAGATCGTGTCTGTCGTAGGTTACTGACGTTTCCGTGGACGTGGTCTCCGTGTGGAACGGGTTTCGGAACCGGAGGGGCAGGAAGAAGTGGCGGCACGCGTAGTCGCGTTCCTGCTCCGGGAGGTCGTCGGCGTCGGGGGAGCGGAAGATCCGGCCGGAGGGGGCCCACCAGTCGGCATCGCCGCCGTTGTGGGCGTATCGCCCGTCGGTTCCCAGCATGGCGTCGGTGGTGCGTCCGGCGTAGACGGCAGCGACGAGTCCGGGTGTCAGGGCCAGCCGATAGCCTTCGAACGTCAAGGCAAGCGGCTGCATTTCGCCCAGCGGCAGCGGTCCGGTGAAATCGTCCCGGCGGTAGATCGTCCTGGAGTGCTCGATGAGCCGCCTCTGCTTCTTCGTCGGATGGGGCGGCTGCTCGTAGGGAATGGCCGGGGTTCCGTCCAGGAGGGGGTAACCGAGGCCGTTGTCGTCCGTCCAGTCTGCGAGGGCGAAACGGCCCCGGGCGGCTGCGGGTCCGTCCGGCGTGCCGGGGGCGAATCCGGTGAGCTCATAGGTTCTGACCTCGGCGGTCCGGGGGGTCAGATAATCGTCCGGAAACTCCTCCGGGGCCAGGGCCGCGGTGGTGATGTGCGTGTAGGTGATGAACGTTGCTGTTTGTTTGTTCCGGTCTGACTCGTGGCCCAGCGGTGATTCACCGCGCCCATAGGCGATGGCCAGCGACCTGAGAACATTGCCGAACCCGTCCACCTCTAAGGTCACCGCGTGTCCGGTGCGAGGGTCTTCGGTGTGGCGCTCATGGTCCCGGGTGAGGGTTTCGCGCGGGTGGATGAAAAACACCGCGTGTCGGTTGGCTCCTTGCCGCTGCAGGCAGCGGACACCGTAGTTCTGTTCGGTGACGGTATAGGGAATCGGCTGTCGTTCCGTGCCGTCGATCGCGTACACCTCCCGGCGGAGCACCGCGCCTTTAAGCGCCCGGACCGCCTGGCGTTCCTCCTCGAAGGTCAGCTCATCCGGGGGTAGCACCGTGTCCGGAAGCAGCTCGCGGTCGATCCACCCGGCCATCTCACGGTCCCTGTCGGCACCGCCTGCAACAGGCGCGCCGAAATATTCCCGGGCATACCGGGCACTCAGACCGGCATCGTCCAGATAGGCTCCGGTGTGGTACCAGGTCCTGGTCAGTACGGGCGGCACGTGGGTTGCGCCGTCGCCATTGCTCGCCTCGAATGGCCCGCCGCCTCCCGGCAGTTCCCCTGCCGCCGGGAGCTCCCCGGTGGGCGTCAGAGCCGCATAGGTTTCCGTGTCCCGCTGGTCCACGCGGCCGAAGCCGCGGAACTCGCGTTCGCCGCCGTCGTAGTATCCGTGGTGGTAGCTGTAGATCGTGACGAACCGGTTGCGGCTGATCGCATCAAATGTCTCCACCCGTTCGACCACGTGGACTGGAAACGGCAGCCGGGTGGCCCATGGCATGCCGTTGCGTTTGTCCTGCAGATAGAACTTGGTGGACGGGGCATAGGTCACGGTGGTCTCGGCGCCGAGGTTGTTGACGATCCGGGTCAGCAGATGCGGCTTGCCGGTGCCCATCAGGTTCACGTAGCGCATCGGCCGGGCGGCCTCCGACGGCAGCGACGAGGACCACACGAGGCATGCGGTGCCGTCGGCCTTTAGATCCGCGGTGACGACGGTGGACAGGTCATGGACGGGAGGCAGGCTTTCCAGGACCACGGGGACGGCGCTCCAGCCGTTTCCCGACTGGTTGAAGTACACTTGTGGCCCGACGGCATCCAAAAAAATGAGGTCGGTGGTTCCGGAACCGTCGATGTCGGCCAGCAGCACGCGGGCCGGGTCGAAGACCCCGCCGTCGGCCAGCCGGGGTGTGTGGTCCATAGTGACTTTCGCACCGAACCGCCCATGGCCTAGGTTGGGCCAGTAGCAGATCTCACCTTCGCCCCGGATCCTGACCAGGTCCACCAGGCCGTCGCCGCTCATATCCGCCAGATAAGCCGATTCCCTGTCGTTCGAGAAGACCAGCCGGGGGCCGCGCTCCTCGTTCAGGTCCATCGGCACCCGGCGCGGATGTCCGAAACCCGCTTCGGCCAGCGACGGATACCAGACGAGTGCCTCGTCCTCCGTGAGCAGCAGGTCGGGGTGGCCGTCGCCGTTCAGATCCACCAGCCGGGCCCGCGGGTCGGAGATCCGGCGGTTCGGGTGCGAGGCGAACGGCCGGAAGGGAAGCCAGCCTTCGCCGCCGTCGTGCTCATAGAAGCCCGGATTCGGCCCGTCCAGCACGGCCAGGTCCGGCTGGCCGTCGCCGGCGAGGTCCATGAACTGCGCTGTGCCGTCGGCCAACCGGATGTTCGGTTTGCTGGCGACGCGCTCCAGGGCCGCGAACCCAACGCCGGCGCTGCTGACCGGGCCCATGTTGCGCTTGTAGTACCAGGCGTCCGCCCGCTCGGTGAGGATCCCCGGCAGGCCCTCTCCGTGGAGGTCCGTCCACCAGATGTTCTCCCCGTCCAGGCCTGTGGGGAGATTGCGCAGGCTGTCCGTATCGAGTTCGTGGATGCGGGGGTCGATCACGGGTTCGGAATAGTGGAATTCCAGCGGGGGTAGGGGACGCCGAAGATACCCATTCTGCCGTCGGACGAAGCCCGTTTGGGTGACGGACCGTAGATAGTTGTAGTCCGGCCCGTGCCACCCGAGCACTTCCGGAATCGCCTCCTGAGGCGGGCTGCTTCGCGGGTCATGCCCGGCCGCGTACGAGAAGTCCGTTGAACGCACCAGGCAGTCGGCGCCGACATCTTCTTCGCCGGGGAAGTGATGGAACATCAGGACGCGCCGGCAGAGCCTGGCTGTCCGGATCTCGAACCCCGAGCGGTAGGAGGAGAAGGCGTCGGGCCGGGGGTGCCAGACACCGTGGCCTGTGGTTGTCGGGGCAGCCGCGTCGTGTTCCCCGTAGTCGAAGACGACCTCGAACATCCATTGCGCCCCGTCCAACTGTCCGGGCGTGAGGTGCAGCGGCCTGGCCCCGTCGGGCTCCAGCAGGGGACTCCGGTTGCCGTAGCGGATCCGCTTCGGATACCGGTTGGCGCTCCTCCGGTTATCGAGCGGGCCGCCGCGGTTGGCCTGGTGGGCCGCCGCTGTGTCGATGCCGGAACCGTCTTCCGGCTTGTAGTCGTAAGCCACGGCGTTGCCTCGGCGGTCACGGGTTTCACAGATCAGCCAGGCGAAGATCCGTTCGGCGTGTTCCGGATCAGCGATCCGCGATTCCGGGTCCCTGCCGTAGACGGTGAGCACGTTGTCCGGGGAGATCGAGCGCCAGTGAGTGTCGCCGTCGTTCTTGCGAGTCCATCGTTCGATGCGCGCGAACAATCCCTCCACCCGGGGACGGTACCGGTGGATCGTGAAGCGCCCATCGGCCGACGCCGTGATGTAGCGGGTGCCGCCGCTGTTCAAGACCGGTACCAGATCCTCGAAGCCGCTTATCAGGTACACATCGGCATCCTGCGCGTCCTGGACTGCCGGCGGATGGTACAGGGGCAGCCGTTTGTCCGTGGAGACCTGGATACGCGGGGTATTCAGGGTCCAGCCGAAGCCGAAGGGGCCGTTGCCTGCGCCGGAGTCATAGCTCAGGCTGAGCGTGGGTCCGAAGCCGTCCCGGCCCGGGCTGGTGAAGATGGGGACGCTGGCCGACCCCGTCCCGCTGACCGGATTGGCCGCGAACTTTTCCCCCATACCCCGGATGGCGCCGCCGCCCTTGGGCAGCGACACCTGAGGGCCCGCGACGGTGAACTGTTCTCCGGGCGACGATTTCTGGTTTGATGCCGGCGGTTGCGGTTGCGGTTGCGGTTGCGGTTGCGTTTGCGGTTCCGGCGGGTACGGCATTCTGGCTGCCCCCTAGATCTGGAACCGGGTCACGAGCAAGATATCGTCGGTGTCGGCCGGGTCGCCGACATCGTGGTTGGCCGCCGGTTCGACCGTCCAATCGGGGCCGTGGCCGGATATGGTCAGCTCACCCGGTGAGTCGGCTGGTTTGTCCTTGGGCAGCCGGATAAGGACCGCCTCTTGGAGCTTGGGGGTAGTTCCGTGGCGAAGGATGTAGGGGAGGACCTGTGTGCTGATCGTCGCGCGGATTCCTTTTCCCGCACGGTAGGTGGCCCACTCGTCGGGCCGGTCGTGGCGCAGGCTGATCAACCGGTACGGTCCCTGCGCCGCACCGGAGCTGGTCAGTACATTGAGGGCGTGGGTGATCGTATCCGTTCTGTCCCCGGCACTGTTGCTCGCTTTGCATTCCATCGTGAGGTGAACATCAAAGATTTCGCGGTAGTTGAACTTGCGGAACTTCGCGGGCAGCACAAGTTCCCAGTCCGAGACCGCCCCCAGTCCCTCGAAGGGACGGTAGAGGTCGCCTTGAAGGCTTTTCTCGGATACCCCGGTGTCATCCCTGCCCGTGCTCAGTGCGATCGAGGTAGTCCCGGTTGGCGTGTCAAGTACGAGATCGCCGTTGGGCTTCTGTCGTCGATAGCTTTTGGTGAGGGTCAGTGTGCCGCTGACGCCTGAGAGCGGGCTCGTCGTACAGAGAACTGACACCCGTACGCTTTCGATCCTCCGGTTGTAGTGTCCTGGGTGGTCCAAGTCGAACAGTACTTCCGGTAGAGAGAATGTGGCCCGCCCCTCCTCACGTAGATAGTACAGCGCCCAAGGATCCACATCATTCAGCGAAAAGGTTCTGACTATATGCGGGCCGGTTTCCTCGGTCGCTTGGAAACGGCGGTTCATCTCCTGCAGAGACGTCATCAGCTGGTGCCCCACCAGCAACCCCTCCCGGGCATTCTTGGGCCTTGACGCACTGATGGGTGGCGGTGGGTTGCTGGGCTCACGTTGCCAGCGATAGCTGACTGCGGCCCCGTTGGCGCTCTCCAACGCCAAGTCGCAACACTTCATGAACAGCCTGTCAAGATGCTTGGCTCGTTGCTCCCAGAATTGTGTGCCGGGGAACTGCTCGTGAAGGAAGGCTTCGATCTCTTCATCGTTGCGGCGTTTCTGCTCACCCTCAGCATATTTGGACTCTTCAACCGAGACCTTAATGTCCAAGGTCTTCATTTTCTGATCTATCTCGATTACGGACCTGGCGGCCTGGTTCAGTCCCAATGTCCAGTCGCGTTCGCGCAGAACCAGGCTGGCCTGTTTCCCGTACATTTGCGCCAAGAACCGGTGCATGCCCGCGACCGTGTTTTTGTTGCCCGCTGCGGCACGAGCCACAGCGGCCAGTGCCTGGCCACCCAGATGGACTGCTGCACCGGCACCCATTGGCTTCGCTGCCGCCTCAAAATTTGGAATGATACCTACGACAGCCCCAAGAGATTCCAGCTGGGCGGCTTCGAATGTCAGCTTCACCGCTTCGAAGGACTCCCGAAGTTCCTGGGCCTCTTCGGCCATGATCATGCCTGTGGCCATCCCGGGTAAACCGATCGGAACGCCTGGGATAATCTGTAGGTCTTCGAACCGGATTTGGTCTGCTGCCACCAGGCTCAGGGGCCGTGATGGTTGGGCTATGCCGGAATCTTTCCCTGAAGCCGTTCCTAATGCCGAGTATTTCTTGGGGGAGGCCACTGCCGTGAGCCCCAAGAGCTCCCTGTAATGTTCCCATAGTTGTATGCGGCCTTCGCGCTGTACCAGCAGGTCGTCACGTTCTCGGCGGGCCAGCTCGATTTGCTTTTGCAGGCTGCCCAGCACCATGTCCGCCATGGCTTTTTCATGTGCCGCACGGGTCATCGCCAGTGTTTCGTTTTTCAGCTGGCTCTGGCTTGCCAGATACAAATCACTGATGGATATCAGCAACTGGACGTCGGCGACCGCTTCACGGTATGCAGTGGAGAACCGTTGCGGCGGCCGGGGAGCAGCAAGGGCGCTCAGCACCGTGCCGAGGTCGAGTCCAGAACCTACTGCTTCGGCCAGTACAGCCGGATCAATCCGGGGCGGGTACAACGGAAGCTGGATCTGCACTCCATCAAGATTCATGCTATTGCGCAGTTTGAACAGGCGGTCCTCCACCTCATCCCACAGGGCCAGCAGCTTCCGATCCGGCGGGATGCCGAAGTAGCCGATCGCTCCATGCTGAACCAGACTCGTCACAGTGCCAGCGTTCGGTTCCGCTGAAGGACCGGTAATCGGGGCAGCCGGGGCCAGTTTGCTTTCCGCAGTGAGCATTACGTTGCCCATGGAGTCCAGGTCCGGGCGCAACTCGGCATAGCTGCGGGGCGCCATGGAGACGCGGGGGCGCATCAGTTCCGGGCGGGGACCCAACAGCGCCGAGGCCAGCAGCGCGGGCTGAAAAGCCCGGTTGACGGCCTCGGGGTCGGGGAACTGCGCATGGAATTCTTCGCTGATGGCCAGCTGCAACCGCACGGCCTCGATGACCGCCCATTTCTTGTACGCCAGGGGCCGCAGCCGCGCAATCCTGTGCGACTGAAAGGGGTAAAGGCGCATCGCCTCTATTTGAGCCTCGAACATCTGCCTTTCGGGATCGTTGTCCGGGCGGTTGAGAGTCGCCAGCAGATCCTCTAACCGAAGTGCCTTGGCTTCACGCAATGGTTCAAAACGCCATGCATCGGCAGGGTCGGAACCAGCATGGAGGAAATCAAAGTATGTTGCATCGGTCTTCATGCAGGCCTCGAACTGTTTGGTTTCCTTCTGGACCGTCCTGATCAGACATGCAAGGTGGAAGAACAGTTCCCAGTTCTCGTTTCCCCAAGGCGAGTCCGGAGCAAAGTCAATCCCCTCGACCGCCGGCACGGTCGTTCGCTGCGGGTTGGGTGAGCAGCGGCTCCTAAACGTTTCTTTAGAATCGAGCGTCATTTGCTGCGTGGCCGGTGAAAGCAACGACTCCAGGCCCTGGCGCCTTAGGATCTTCCTGAACTTGTCGACGAAGGGGTGTGAAAACGCGCTGACGGTCAGATCGATGGCAGGCGGGCTTAGCCACTCAGCCACCTTGCTGGGCAAGATCAATTCGCCCGAAACAATGGTTTGGTCGTTCAGGCCGGCGCCGTTTGGTGAGGGGACCGATTTCGCGGCGGATTGCAGAGCTGCAGACGCGAAGGCTGCCGCGTGTGATGCCGGGATGCCCATCCAGGGATTACCCGGCCGCGTCACGAAAGTCGCGGACGCCAGCTGCACGAGTTGATCGATATCGATTTTCTGCTTCAGCCACGGCCCAGGTGGAGACATGACAGCCTCGGCCACCGTCATCGTCCCGGCCTGCGGTGTAGCGAAATAAACACTGTCACCCAGATCAAGAAACAGAGGAGCCTTCAAGGGGGCACCGAACCCCTGATTGAGAGTTGTGATTCGCATGGACTCCGCTGGGGCGAAAAGCAGGTCCCCCTTAGGATTCAGAGGCGACGCCACCGCATACACATCGCCGGAAACCCTCAAGGCTAAATAGGAGCCCGATATACCCTTCGCGACGTTGAACGCCGGGTGATCGCCTGAAATTTCAAGTGCGGAGCCGTGGACCCGCATTTCGCTCGCCTCCCGGTCAAAGGAGAACGAGAAACGCGGAGCCGTCCCGCCATCTGCTGTTCGTTCGGCCAACCCGATGTTCAGTCGATCCGGTTCCACCAAGGCCTGCAGAACCAAGGTGTTCGGGGCAGGCAGATGCGGTTCGGGGAGGTGTGCCAAATTTGTGGGGACAGCATCATTTACCGAAGCCCCAAAATCTAGGTCGTCAATGTTGTCAGGCCACCATGTTTCGGCCAAGGCAGTGGATTGTTGCTTAGGACCCCACCCATCGGCCTCGCGTCGGGTCCAGCAGAGCTTGACGTCCCAATAAGGGCGAGAGAAGACCGGCTGTATTTTGGGTGAGGTCGCATCAATTGCGTCAGGAGGGTCCTTGGGTCCTTCGACCCTGCGCACAAAGGTGGGCCAGAACAGGTGTATCTGGTCCCGCCACATGACGGGGAGAACATGCACGCCCGGCTCGACCAGCCCGGAGTCGGGTCCTGCTGTGCGGAGGGAGGCTCGGTCCTGTTCGACGCCTTGGATATCCACGCCGATGGGTTCCCAACTGGTCCACTCACGGGAGTGCTGGTATTGGTTAAGCCGGCGGTAGAAGTATTTTTGGGGTTGGCTGCTGCGGGTGCGACCGACAACGTGCAGCATGGACTGAAAGCGCCCCTGCTCTTTACCGGCAAACACCGTCTGCAGGAACGACCCGCAGACCTCAACCGATGAGACCTCGCTCATACCGCTCAAGAATTGATCACAGACTTGCATAACGTTGGCCGGTGTGACATCCAATTGCCGCAGCTTTGCTTCCGTCTCCTTGAACAGCCTGGACTTATTGTCCCGCCATGCCGGGTTGAGAAGCCACTCAGGGTAAAGGAGTGCCTCCAGCAGGGCGCCCCGAACAGGCTCTCTTTTCAGGGACTGCCACTCGTCAACGTTGATCTGCTCGGGCGCAACGCCTTTTACCTGACCCAGCAAACACTGCGGGACATAGGCGTGTACTGCGAAGATGGCCTGCCGGATGCGGGACGAGAGGACAAATGGGTTGATTTGCGTGTCCACAAGATATTTGTTGAACAGCTGATCTGCGTTGTCGAGCCTGTCCCGGTGCACCAGGTAGTCAACGAGCGCGTCACGGCTGGCCTCGCGGACCGGGTCGGTCAATTGCCGGGACACCTCCATCCACTCCGCGACCGGGTAGCCCGCGCTTACGGCGCGTACCAGTGTTGACAGGCTTTCGGCTGTGACGGGGTCGCTGAGCATGGCGGGGATCTGATGGGCGGGACAGCCAATCCGGCGGGCAACCAGAGTGCACTGGTGGAGAGCGGATAGTGCGGCGAGCGGATGGAGGCCTGCTTCCGGTAGCACAAGGACGGAAGTACCTATTGCAATGGTTTGTTTCACCAGATCCGGTTCGATTCGCAGCCACCCGGAGACTGCTGAGATTGTTGCCTCCGGCCAGTGTTGCCCGTTCGCCAGGGCCAGCGAGGTTAGTGCCCCAGCGAGGGCCGTCGGCCTGCGGGTCTGTCCAGCAAGCGCTGCGAACCGGCCCAGGTCCTCGACGATGGCGAGAATCACCGTCGTGTCGGCGCCTTCGAAGATTGCGCCCAGGGCCATATCGGGTGTCCGCGTGGCCGTTGTCAGCACTGCGTCAAACTGGTCCGATGGCAGTTTTGTGGCAGCGACGAGTTGGCTGATGCGGTCGATTCCCTGCAGTGTTGCCATGGTCTCGGCATGCTGCTCCGGGGTCGTATCGTGTTGCAGCGATGCGAGTGAAGGGATGGAGGCAAATAGTCGATTGACCAGTGTTGGATCGAGGGAGAATGATGCTGTGATCACCGCAGCGGTCAGGTCGTGGCGGTTGAGTTCGCGTGCAGTTCTGCGTGTGTCGAGTTCTGCCTCTTTGAGGTGCCGGTCGCCAGCTGCAGACTCGGTTTCCTCTATCAGTTCCCGGGCGTCGCGTTCGTTCGCGGACGCAATGGCCGATGCCAGGGAAGTCAGGACCGCAGCCAGCTCTTCGGCGGACCTGCCAATGGAGTCTGTGGTGGGGGATGAACCGGTCAGAAACATCAGCAGGGTTGTCGACAATCCTGCACCAAGGAAGTTGCGGCATCGGCCCACAAATTGCTGGACTTGGCCCGGATCGGCCCCGGGGTTACCGAGGATATCACGCAGGACAACGATTTCCACGGGTGATACGCCCAGCGATCCGGCCAAAACGCTGATCCTGTGCAGTTCGGAAATCTCGGCAAGCCTAAGCTGCGTGAGGCCCAGCCTGTCTGCGGCCGCGCGTAGATCCTCCGCGGCCGCACCGAATGCCGAGGACATGGCGCCCAGACACGCCTCCAGAGGGGCCCCGGTCCCGTGTATGGTGGCGCCCGGAATTCGGCGGAATGCGGAATGGGCGCGTGCCAGACCGCTGCGAATGAACAGCTGGTCATAGAGACTGCCGGATCCGTAGACGTCAATGTCGGAGACCAGCGCGGCCGCCACGGGCCATGTAAGATTCAGTGACTCCCGCAACCGTGCCAGGTCTCCCAGCCTTTGGAGTGTGGGGCCGTTGAATGCTGCCGCGTCACCGCCGACCGCGGACAGCGCAACGTCCAAATCGGCCATTGCGATTCCCATGCGGCGGGCCAGACGGACGAACTGGTGCAACCGGAGCCACTCGGATTCCGTAATGCTGCTGCCGTCAAGGTGCCGTAGCCGGATCTGTTGCGGATCGCAAGAAAGTGGCGGGTCCAGAACGATAGTGGCTGAAAGCCTACCGGCATAGGAATCGACGAATGCCTTGACGTCGTCACCGATGAGGCCCCCGCGGTCCATTGCCTCGGAGATCGGCGAGTCAGGCTCGACGATGAAATTCGAGCCTCGCAGCAGGGTCAGCTGGTCAACATCAATGAGTAGATGTGCTGCAGTCCCGGGATCGTCGGCATCAGGGACCAGGCCGCCTATGAAGCGAGTGCGTAAAAGTGCGACGAGGTCTGCGAACGAGAGGCCAAGGACCTGCAGGGCCTTCCTCGTTGTCGCCAGATCGTTCATCCATCCGGGAGCATTGGGCGGGAAGCCAAACAATGTTTCCACCGGAATCGGCTGGGACAGTGCCCCGCCGGCCACTGTTGTGTCGGTGAGAATCTCGAAGTCACGGCGCAGCAGACCAAGCATCTCCATTGCCACGTGGACCTGGGATCCTGTGGTGAAGAGGGACAACGTTTCCGCCCGGCTTGTGCCGGCCTGCCGGAAATGCAGGCGTGCAGCGTTGAGGAGCCTATCGTAGGGAAGCCCGACAGGGTAGACCGCTTGGGACAGAATCCGGTAGGCCTGTTCCAGCACGTGCTCCGGAGCTGCCGACAGTTCCCGACCGGTCACCCCCTGTGACGGTTCATTGGGATGCAGATGCGGCGGTGAGACTGGGTCTCCGGCCGCGTCGGTTTCCAAGGGGGTGGTTTCGTTGAAGAAGACGACGCTTTCGAGGATTTCGTTGATCAGATCGATGGTCGGGATCGTGGTATTGACGTTTTGGCAGGTCAGCTTAATATGTGCAAGGTCGGGGCGAAGCCCTCGGATGCCGGGTTCGTCGGTGTCTTTCGCCTTCTTTGTCGCGTGCCCGATCAGATGATCCAGCGGGGTGGTTCCGCGACCGGCAAGGTCGGGTCTGCACCGCTTGTCGAGGAATTCGAACAGGTCTACTAGGTACGCTGCCTGGCCTGTGACGGAGCGGCATTCGTCGCATTCGCATTGCTCTGTGCTGCCGAAGAAATCGGTCCATGAGGGGATCTTGTCCGGCGGAGCTCCCGCGCCGACACCGTTCTCTTGCTGTTGTTGCACGGGCGCGGTCGCCGGCCGACCCATTACGGCGGCTGGCATCAAGCCATGCGCGTCCTGGTGGTGTGCGATCATGAGGCCGGACATAGTGTCGGCCATCATCCGGGCCCTGTCGTGGAGGAGCCCCAGCGAGGATTGCATTTGGAGTGGCTCCTCGGCGAAATGTGCCAGGAACGCCTCCTTACCATAGCGGGCGATATCGACGGCACCTTGGAAAGGCAGTCCGGTCGGGCTGTTTCGTACCGCCAGAACAGAAACGGTCTCAGGGCCTGCACTGACCCGGAAGAGCCGTTGAACCCTCATGAGTCCTTCGACCGCGGTCTTTCGAGTGATGCTGTCAAGGGCATGGTCGAAGAGCAGATCGGCGTGTTCGGTGACGAAGGTCCCGACGTCGCTGGTGCCCAGATCGAACTCCGAGCGCCGAACCGCACGGTCCATGAGTTCGGCCGTCTCCACAGGCACGGCGGCCGGATTCACGGCCGCCCATGTCTTAGTCAGGCGGGCGACAATAGACGTCGGCTGGGTCGCCTCCAGCAGACCCCTCACCTCGTTGCTGAGCCTGATCCGTGCGTCTGCGTCGGATTCACCATCGTGACGTGTCGATGGCAGCGCTCCCGATCCTTCAACCAGGTCGGTCAGCCGGTCCTCGTCCAGTTCCAATGCGAGGGTGCGCATGGATGTTATTTCAGGAAGATGCTGCTGGATCGCGGTGATCAACGGCACGCTGTTGTTGGCAAGAGTGGCAAGCTGGAGCGTGTACTGGATACGGGGGATTGGCAGCTCGGGATGACGAACCGCGGTCTGTGTCCAAAATAATTCCGGCGGTCCGACGTGGTTCACACTCGCTGCGGCCAGATCCGAGCGCAGCTGCGGATCCTGGATGACGGTGCCTAGGACCTGATCGAGCACATTCTCGCTACTGCCCAGGGCGTTCAGTGCATGGCGGACTGCCGTTGCATGGATCTCAGCGACCATCTTTGCCGGGTCGTTCAGGATCTTCGGGACCCAGTTATGGATGTTGTGTGCCTCCTCGAGGGCTGTGGCAAGTTCCTCCACTCTGTGTGCGGCGAGGGAGCGGACATCGCGCACCCCGAGAACCCTGGCTAATCCGTAGAAGACTGCCGCGGGGAAAACCTGTTCGAACGGGTCAAGTGCCAGTTTGTGGGCGGTGACAAGATCTTCTACCAGTCTGCGTTCTTCGCCGATCTCCCGTGCGGCAAAGCTGATGTCCTGGCTGCGTGATTCATCAAATTCCTCGACCGGTTTCAATGCGGTCAGCGGGCTGAGTGCGTCCAGAAGGCGCTCGAACTCTGATGGACTCCTGGGGGCATGGAGACCTTGCACGGTCAGGTGGACCAGCTCGTCGTCGCGGGCACGGATCCCAAGCAACTGCCCATGTCGATCCATGAGTCCGGCCCCGGGGAATTTTTCGTCCGGTCCCGTGAGCAGGCGTGTCACGGTGAAGTCAGCAAGTGGCGCATTCGGATCACCGGCTTCCAACCGAAATAGGAGATCAGCGGTCGACTTCTCGCGGGTCTTGCCCTCGCCTGACAGGTACTGTGCCCGCCGGTAGGTCACCTCGAATGCGCCGGAATCATCGGTGGTACAGATTCCCAGGGACTGGGTCACTGTACCGATTTCCCGGTCCATCACCTCAACGGTAATCTGCGGCAAGTGTGCGCCGGATGCATCCGCGACGTGGCCGCGCACTCGAAGCAGGTCTCCCAGTTCCGAAGGGGGAAAGGTCAGATCGACGGTGAGGAGCCGCTCCGGATCGGGGTATGCAGCCGAACTGACCTCATCGCCATTATCGCCGGTGGAATGCACAACCACCTTCATGTGGTCTGTCCGTCGTATTACCCCTGGCCTTTCAACCGCATAGAACTCGGGATCGTACCAGGCGAGGTAGTGTCCATCCGAGTTGGTTTGCGTGTCGGCACATTCCAGTCCGCCCATGTTCTCAGCCTCCATGACCCGGATTCGGGCATGCGCTGTAGTGTGGCCGCCATTCATCCTGACTGTGCCTTCAACAATGTTGAAGATTTCCTGCTCAAAGGCAAAATCATTCACGGCTCGCGCGGTTTCGGCGTCAACTTCGCCGTGGATAGGGGGCTGAAGTCCCAGCTGCTGCTGCATGAGATAGACAAGTCGACGGGTAACCTGCCCATAGCGCTGCTCCTGCAGCTCATCAGCAGGTATCTCACCGATATCGAGCCGGAGCAAAAGTTGTTGGAGATTTGCGGCAGTAGCACCCGTTGAACCGGGAGCTACTGCCACAAGCGCGACCAATGGGAGAGCATTCACATGTGCGACCTAACGGGATCGATCGTCTAGCTCGTGGGTCGAGACTAGCCCCCGAACGGTATTTGGCAACAGGGCACATTGACTCTCCTAATGGGTGGTGGCTGGCCTGGTGCCTGGCTGGCAGGATGGCTGCCAGTTCTGCTGGACGTGACTCTCGTTGACTCTGACCCGGTCCCGGTGTCTTTTTTATGACCTGTCCGTTCGGTGGGGCTGGCGCTGGCCTGTCCTCTTCCGATGGCTTCACTGGACGACCCGGACCAGGAATTCCGCGCCTTCACCTGGGGGCGGTGGCCACGGCCGGCGGCAGCAAGGAACACCAGCAGGCCGCGTCGGGCTTCATGAGATGGCTGGAGTAGGACTTAACGCCGAAGGCCCCGCAATCGAAAGGCTGCGGGGCCTTCTTGGCGCCATCGCGCCTAGCTGATGTACCGGGCGAGGACCACGCGGGTCTCTTCCTCGTCGGCGACCCGGGAGGTAATGAGCTCCGCCCCGTTGGCGTCCCGGAGCGCGACAGCGAAGCCTGACTTGAGGCTGTAGCTGATGTACGCGGTAAGCCCCTCACCGAGGGCGTGGCGACCTCGCGGGTGTCGGAGGTGGCATACGCGGCGACACAGAAGCCCATGGCGTACGGGTCCGTTCCGGCCATCTCATCGGGGCCCACCTGCACGGCGATGCGCTGGGCGGGAGAGGCAGGCAGGGTAGTCATCGATGGTCCTTCCGGGGTCGGGGCTGTTGCCTCCCATGTGTGCGGCGGGCCCGGAAGCACTCCACGCCCTGGATCACACTCCCGATAGCCAGTCCGTGTGTTCGCGAGCTGTAGACATGCCTTTCCTGCGGGCCGATATTTTTACCGGTAGACATAGGAGCTGGGGCCAGATACGCAGGAGGCCATGCAATGTCTGATCAAAACGCCGCCCGAACCGTGGAAGTCCCGCCTGGGAATTCGCCCGGGTCGATTGAGGGCTGGCTGGAAGCGGAAGCCGAGCGGGATTCGAAGATTTCGGAGGAGCGAGCCGCCTTCTGGGACCGACTGAAGCCCCTCAAAGAGCGCCGCGACAGTATTTCAGATGCGACCGCTGCCGAGGCCGTGGCGGTGGCAGAGGACATGGCCACCATGCCCTTGTCGCGAAGCCGTAGGCCGGCGACTGACACGCTGAAGGCAGCCGGTGAACTGGTGACGAACGTGCGTCCGAAGCTGCAGACGGCTTTCTATTTGCAGGACCCTACGGGGGTCCTCTTTGAGCAAACAGCCGCCCCCGGAACTGATGACACCCCCGACGTGCTGCGGGCAAGCTTGATGTCGACTGCGCCTGGCGGAAATATTAGAACGACCACGGGCCTGCGTGCGCCCGTCGGTCCTGCACCCGATGGAGGCCCGACCCCGATGCTCTGGGTCAGGGCTACGGCCGTGAGCTATGAACGAGCTCTCATGTTCAATCCTGCACTGTTCACGGCCTCCTACATGTCGGTCTATGCGCGGCTGATGGTAGGAGCGATCGAACGTGACGAGAACAACCAGTTTGTCGCGGTACACCTAGGACCGGATGTACTGGTCTTTGACGAGACGCTGACGGCGGGCTTCCCACCGCTCTATGTTCGTCTCGGCGAGGAGCATATCTACACGGCCGAGATGCGGATAATAACGAGGCCAGGGCACCGCTATGAAGTCCTGCTCTGGGCCAGGCAGCGGGCTTTGGTGTTTAGCGGGCTTGTCTCAGTCTGCACGTGCCAATTCGAATTCACCGGAATTAAGTATGAGTTTTACTCGTCGCCAATCTCGTAGCTCGGA
This sequence comes from Arthrobacter sp. ok909, assembly GCF_900104405.1. Lineage (NCBI taxonomy): Bacteria > Bacillati > Actinomycetota > Actinomycetes > Micrococcales > Micrococcaceae > Arthrobacter > Arthrobacter sp. ok909. The sequence continues at coordinate 55,377 of NZ_FNJS01000013.1, forward strand.
TGAGATATGCGCTTGCACCGTCGCCGGAGCATATTGCAGGAGAGCGGCACGTCGTCGTCCGTACACATTCAGGTCATGGAATTCAAACGAGGGGATCTGATTGGAAGCGGGCTGCTGGCCGAGCGCAACCCTGCCTGGACGGCAACGGCCGTGAAGAAATTCCTCGGCGACGCGGACAAGCTGATCACCCACCCGGCCTTCGGAACCGCCGGCAAGATGTGGCTCTACCTGATCTCCCGAGTCGAGACGGTTGAGGCCACCCCCGAATGGGACAACTGGGTGGCCGCCAACCGCCGCCGTTCAGCTGCTTCCGGGAAGTGCACGGCCGACCCAAAGCTGCGCTCGTTCACCGGATACGGCAGGACGGGAAAATACCGAATCAGCTGGCCCGCCGGACCAGCGCGAACAGTGCAGGTTTGGGCAGTCGGCCGCCGCTGCGCTCGGGGGCGCTGCCTTGGGCGAAGTAGAGGAATTTGGTGGAGAACGCTGGTCCAAACCATGGGATGCGTCCAGCGCCTCGATCGGTGGTCAAGGTGCCATTAGGCCTCGCGGGTTGTTGCCCCCTCCTGAACCAATGTCCAGGCAGTCACGAGAAGCTGTCCCGCTTTCTCTTGGTGAGCTGCTAAACCGTCCAGCCGCTTGTGGAGCCGCGGCGCGCGAATACCCAACCCCCAAGCGAGAGAGAGTAGTAGAACAACTGGAAGCATTCGCAACTGTCGGGGTCTGATCTCCAAGGTCAAATACTTCCTTGCGGGTCACTGATGTGCAGCCTGCAGCTGCAAGTTTCCCCTGAGCCGGTCGTAATCCGCGAGGGGGTGGAGTGAGATGGGGTATCCGAGGATGCCGAAGGTTTTTCCTTGGAAGCATCAGCCATTTCAGAGGCCTCCGAGGTGTTTCATACCAAGACTGATCTCGCCCTTCAGTGAACGGTCGAGCACGATGCGACCCGAGTTAGCATTACGTTCCCGCTCGACCCGAAAGTCGCCGAGCTGCGCTTGATCTTCGTCCGTGACGTTCGCTAGCAGCTCCCGTATGTCGGTGATAATTCCTCCAGAGAGCAAGACCATCGGTGTCTTCTCGGCGAACCCGATACCTTCGCCAGTGCCTTTGTGGCGAACCGGTGTTACTTTCTCACGACAGCGGGCCAGAGCACGGCTGCGGGCAACGTCCCTTGTGAGGTTCTCCAGACGGAAATGGCCGTACCGTTCTTCCAAGCCGTGTACCTTCAGATCCCGGTGGTTGCCTGGAACGTGGACATGTCATCGACCTGCACGGCCCCAACCCCAAGGATGACTGCCGTGGCCGCAGAAAGGCGTGGCCGGTGTCCTCGAAATATTCGTCGACACCAACCCCACCCGCGGTTCGATTCCCACAGTTCAGCCCCCGACCTCGCTGGATCTATGGCATCGCTGTCGGCCGGGACGGGCTGGCTGCGAAGTTCAATTAGTCCGGGGAGAAGGTGGCGCTGTTGAGGAAACCGCGGCGGTATTACGAACCGCGGAGCGGGCGAGAACCGACGAATGGCCCTGTGTCCGTTCGCTGAAGTACGGGCGTCACGCGTGGCTGCAACGGACCGATTTAGATTTGATGTTGACAGCCTTGCATTTTGGGAGGAATGTCGTCATCCACGAACGGCCTTTACCTGAAGGATGCATCATGACACCCCCACCAAATGGTATTCCCCGTCCCGAGCACAGCCCCGGCCAGGGACCGGTTTTCAATGATCCCGGGGGAGGACATGTGAGAGTGGCAGCCTTCGGCGATTCCCTGATGTGGGGTCAGGGCAACAACCGAGATGACCGATTTGCGTCTCTGTTTATTAAGTTACTTGGGCAGAACGGCGGCCAACCGGGTTCCTTGGTCTGGGACGCATCTCGCTCCGGCTCTAAAATTCGCAGTGTAGATGCAGTTCGCGACCACCGAACGGAAGGGCGCGTACTTACTGAGCGCGAAAAGTTTGTCGACGTGTACCCCTTCCTCTTCGCGAACGAGGGGGAAAAACGGGCCTTTGCAGATGGAACAAACGAAGCGCCTGCCCATGGCTTGTATGGGGAGATACCATCAACGTTTCCAACCGTGTTGGGACAGGTCGATATGCTTCCGCACGCCTCGGGGAAGCTCGTCGACATTGCCCTCGTTACCGGCGGTATCAATGATGTCGGCCCTGAGGACATCATTGATCCCCAAGTACACACAGGCCGGTATATCGAAAGCTATGACGGCTATATTCGTCGCATAGTTGAGGACAACGTCTTTCCGATGCTCAAGGCCGTTCGTGCCAAATGCCCCACCGCAATCATCATGTACTTCGGCTTCTACTCCGGGCTCTCGTACAGTTCGAACACTGGAAAGATTCGCGAGCTCTTCAAACACGAATATAACGATGACTTTAAGTGGTGGTTCAACCAAAACGTTTATACCGAGATCGACGTCAATAAGATGATCAATGAGGCCCAGACCCGGGCAGAGTGGTTTAATGGCCGGTGGCAGTATTGGATCCGCAGGGCCATAAACCTCATGAACCAGGACGTTGAGCTTCGAGCCAGCGGGGTGATTTTCGTACCCTCTCAATTCGCGGATAACGAGGCTGGATTTGCGCCACTGACTAAATTGTGGGAGGACTACACAGACCCAACGGGTGACCCCGCCCGTGCCGACAGGGTTCGACTGATTCCTCGAATAGAGCACTTGCAGGATATGAGAACGCTTTTGTTCGCCGCGTTTTTGGGTGGGCAGAGGGCACTTGCGCAGCAACTTGACGCCGGCATCAACGGGCCAGCGACATTAAAGCGCGCGTTGGCCGAATATGCGGGGGGCGGCGATAACCGCACCGCTCTTATCGCATCTCTTAGCGACGAAATTCACCGAATCCAGCACGGATTGATCGCCTCGATGGCTCACCCAAATGCCCGGGGCTCGCAAAGCTACGCCAACCGTGCTATCAATCTCTACCGGGAGCATCTGGCGACGATGAAGGCGGTGGCGGGTGAAACAGGTGGCGGTACAGTCCACCCTGTTGCAGGAGCCCTCGGGAGAGGCCTTCCCGTCCCGCCCCCGATCCCAAATCCTGGAACTCCGCTAAGTGACACCCTCGTAAAGTACAAATTGAGGAGCAGGAACTCCCTGGCTGCCGACGTCACGCACCTGAATGTAGACTCGCTCGCGATCACAATAAAGACTGCGTCGAATTCATCCCGCAACCTGAGCTTGCCGGCCTCACTGGTTCTCACGTTGCGCACTGCGGGCGGCGTATCGCTGAGTCGGGTCTTTCTGCTTACCTTTGGAAACTACGTGAATCCTGTTAACGTGATTTTAGGAGATGGCGACCCAGTGGGGAAGCCCTACCCGTATCTGGAGCCCGGAACGAACCACCGTTTTACGACAGTTACGACCGAGGGTGCACCCATCAAGCTGGAGGAAATTGTTGGTTGCACTTTGTCGCTCGGCCCAGATCCGCTGAAAGGGACTGTGCTTGAGGGTAGGGAGCACGGAACGGTCTGGGCCCCTGAGTCTTTGGCCCTCGAAGTCAATGGTGTCTGGGTGAACACCGTGAACGTCCTCGGGACGAAATTGGGCCCTCGCCAGCGCGTTGACCTTTGCTGGCCCCAACCGCTGCCTGCGCCCAAGTTCCCGTTCCCGAAGATTCCAAAAGTGAAGCGGGTAAGGCCGCTGGGGAAGGTTGCGACGAACTCTCAGATACCCCTCCCGGGTCGACTGTAAAACAACTGGCGTTGGGCGACGCGAACGCCGAAGCGTCCCGTCCATCACAAGGAGGACCGATCATGAAGCGCTTGGTACTGTGCTGCGACGGAACCTGGTCCATCCCCGACCAAATGGACGGCAATGCCCCCTGCCCCACGAACGTCACCAAGTTTGCGCTCGGTGTGGCGAACCGCGACAAGAACGGTGTCGAGCAGCGTGTCTTCTACCACCGTGGGATTGGCACTGGACGCTGGGGCCGAATTCGAGGCGGAGCGTTCTGCGCCGGGCTCTCCCGCGACGTCCAGGACGTCTACCGGTTCATCGTCGAGAACTACCAGCCGGGAGACGAGCTGTACTTCGTGGGCTTCAGCCGGGGCGCCTTCACCGCGCGTAGCACGGCTGGCTTTGTACGCAAGGCAGGTGTCCTCCGCCGCCGCTTCGTCGACCTCATCGGCGTGTCCTATGACTTCTACAGGAATCGCTCTGACATCACTAAGCCAAGCTCGATCGAGGCGGGGTTCTTCCGACGTTCATATTCTCATGACGAGGCGCCAATCCACTGCATCGCCGTCTGGGACACGGTAGGTGCCCTCGGCATACCACTGAACGGCATGCGTTGGGTCAATCTTTTCAACCGCCGCTACCAGTTCCACGACACAGAGCTCTCTTCGAAGGTCAAGTTTGCATTCCACGCCTTGGCTATCGACGAGAAACGTGGGCCATTCACGCCAACGCTATGGACGCAGCAGCCTAATGCCGTCGAGCAAACACTCAAGCAGGTCTGGTTCGCGGGCACGCACAGCGACGTCGGCGGCGGCTACCGCAACGCCACCCTGGCGGACGTGTGCCTGATGTGGATGGTCGAACAGGTAACGTCGGCCGGGCTCGAGTTCCTCCTGGACGCCTTCCCGAAAACCGCCCCGCCCAATGCCCCGGAACCCGTGATCCTCGCCGATCCGAAGCCCCTCGGGCCGCTTCACGAGTCCAGGACCTGGCCTTGGTGGCGGCTGCTTCCAGCCTCCCCACGGACGCTAGGAGAAAAGGATCCAGGCCACGAGGCCGTCGCCAAGGCTGCCATCGACCGGCTCAATTGGGACCCGAAGCAGCTCGATGGAAGCGAGAAGCTGGACAAGAAGTACGAGCCCGGCAACCAGAGAAAGTACCTGGCCAGCAAGCACAGCGTCATCGAAACCGTCTGCGGCCCTCCCCAAGTCGGGCCCCCGGCCGGACCGCCCTCAAGATCCACCGGCGCTCCTCGTGAGTGAGGGCCCGGCGAATGGTGCGATCTGTCATCGTTAAAGAAAACCATGTTTTCCGAGTAAGGAGATGGCTTGCGGTGGTAATTACCAAGGAATTGCCTGGAGGCATAACCCAGACAGTGGAGAGCTTTTGGAATGCAACCGGTACAGCCTTCTTCCGGGGACCAGCCGGTGCGACTATTAATGTCAAGTATGGCAAAGGATGGTTGAGCGTGAATAGGCAAAAACAAACGCTTGATGGGAAGTCAGTAAAGAAACTTGTTGTGGGCGCAGGGTCGCTGGCTTATGCGCGCATGCGTGTGAAGCTGAACGTCGCCTCCGAGGTGACTTACGATTTCCATCCGGGCGACGTTGCCGTATCAACGCCGGATATCGAATTCTAATATGTGACGGGTTCTGTCAAGGGGGCAGAGGGAAACGGTCCCGGGCTGTGTGGTGCTGGGGGCGCTGTGGGCCGCGACTGGTTGTCGGTGGTCCCTATCGTTGTGGCCGGGGTGCACTCGATCGAGGGCACGAGTCCGGTGCAATACCGTATTCAGGTCCTCGCGGCTTAGGATCCTATTTGGCCAGCCCAACTCCCCGGGGAGCAGTTCAATCACTAACGGGTCCTTCTGACAAGGCCATCACCGCCTGGGCCGGGACCGGACCGCGCAACCGCGCAGAACCTGCCGCCCCGACAGTCGTCGGCCCGGGACCGCCAGCCCGGCGTCCTCGGTCAAGGGCAAACTCGGCCCTACGAGCAGACAGCCCTCTGGCCCCCTTGACGAAGCGCCTCCCGAGTAATCATGTCAAGACGCATCCTTTCGGGTATGCCGAGGATTTCACGCATTTCTGAAATCTCTTGAAATTTGTCAGGTTTTGAGCATCATTATTCCCATGTGACTCCTGATGAGTCATGCTATCGGGGATAACTCCGATTTTTCGGGGCACCCCGTAACTTCCTGTTAGTGGAGTCGGGCGCGAGGGGTCAACATGTCAAGGTCCGTAACTGTCAAAGACGGGTGGACGACGACCGAATTCTGGCAGACACTTTTGGTAAACGTTTGCAGCATAGCGGTTGCCGTTGCTGCACTGTCTGGTACCAATGTTGATTCAAGCGGGTTAAAAGCCCTCATACCAGCTGCCTCAACGATAGCGGCGGCATTAGCCACCGCCCGCTACAGTCATTCCCGGGGCGTTGTCAAGTCGGCAGCACACGCTGCTAATGCCCAGATACTCTCCTCGCCAGATACTCCCGCCTCCGGTGTTGGTCACGCTGACGAGTCGCCCCCTCTGCCATGACCTCCAGCGACGAACTTGCGTAGATTACATATGTCCTGGAACCGCGGTCCTTAGACGAACAACGCCCGTTCCAGCTGGGCTGACTCTCGATCCAGCGACGCCAAAGCTCCCTGTGCCCTTCTCCGTCCCGGTCTATGCCGCGTTGCAGACGCTCTTGCTTTGGAGCCTCCACCCACACCGCGAATGCAATCCTGCCCATGCTCTCTTGTCGGGTGCACGTGACGCCTTCGACGAGCACCACCGGACTCCAGTTCACCGTTGCCCACCGCCTCAGGGAATCACCGAACTCGTCGCCCTCCCAATCCCTTTGCTGGTAGTGGGCCGGGTGCCCATTGAGCAGTGGATCCAGGAAGGAAGGGGTCGAATGGGACGAAGCCGCCGTCGAGCTGATCGTCACCGCAAGCGCCGGCTATCCCTACTTCCTGCGACAATTCGGGCAGGACATCTGGAACGCCGCATCGGGCCCGACCATCACGTACGACGATGCCCGGGTCGGTGCAGCGAACGGCAGGGCAGCCCTGGACAGCGGGTTCTTCCGGGCCCGCTGGGACCGGGCCACCAAGGCCGAGCAGAACTACTTCAGGGCCATGGCCGCCGACGGCGACAAGGGACGCTCATCGGGAGAAATCGCCGCCCGGCTGGGACGTGGTCCGGCCAATTTCGGCCCGATCCGGGCGAACCTGATCGCGAAGGGTCTTGTCTACGCGCCGGGACACGGAGTCATCGCATTCACCGTCCCAGGAATGGCCGCCTTCATCAAATGCCAACCCAACTAAGCGTCGTTGTGCGATGACCTTTGGAACGCCTGGCCCTTCCCGTTGCCCAATGGGCCGCCGGTTGGCGGTTTTCCCGCGCCCTGTCTGGCAGGCACGCGCACCCCATGGTTGCCGTTGACTCGAAATGGGACCGAGTTGCGAACGGTGCCAGCAACGCGATTGTGCCGGTTTCCCTCAATTTCTAAGAATCCGTTGGGGTCGTCAAGATGGGGGATCAGGTTCTCGGGACTGTAGCCGTGGTCCCGGTCGTAGCGTCGGGCGGCGGTGGAGGCGACACGTTCGTGGTCTGCTGTCCCGATTGATCGCATATATGGCCGAAGGATGCGCCAGAAGCCGGTCCAAGACTCGGTGAGGGGGCCGAGCGGGTTAGGTCGTGTCAGGATTGCGGCTGGGGGCTTGGATGGGAAGGCTGTGGGCTTGAATGCGAGTCCGCATTGGGATTCGAGCCGTTCCGCGATCCACTTCAGGGGCACGTCGGCAAGCGATGAATCGCGGTTGCCGCCGCCGACGTCGCAGTGCGTTCCGGAGAACCACACCTGCTCCAGATGCTGGCGTCCGCGCGCTTGGGCCTGCTGATGCCAGAGGGTCGGGGTGAAGGGCCGGCGTTTCTCATCGATGGCCAGGGCTTGGAAGGCGAATTCGACCTTGGAGGAAAGGTCTGTGTCATGGAACTGCCAGCGACGGTTGAATGCGTTTACCCAACGGAGGCCGCTCAGGGGAATTCCGAGAGCGCCAACCGTATCCCACACGGCGATGCAGCGGATGGGCGGCTCGGAGCAGGAGTGCTTGGTCCTGAAATCCTGGGCTGCGGGGGAGGTGGGTTTCGTGTCGGGGCTGCGATCTCTGTAGAAGGCATAGGCCTCATTTAGGTCCTTCAGGTTCTCCCGGGGGAGTAATCCGCAGTTCCGGATGAAGCCCGCGGTGCTGCGGGCAGTGAATGCCCCGCGGCTGAAGCCGATAAGGAAGATCTCGTCGCCCGACTCGTAGGTCTCACTGATCCTCTTGTACGCCTTGCGAACGGTCTTTGAGAGGCCGAAACCGAAGGCCCCTCCCCGGATGCGGTCCCAGCGGCCCGTCCCGACTCCTCGTATGTAGAAGGGGCGCTGCTGGACTCCCCTCCTGTCATAGCGGGCCAAAGCACTGAACAGCTTGTAGACGTTCGTGGGGCATCGATGGCCGTCGGTCGTCTGGTCTGGGGTGTCCCACGTTCCATCGCAGCACACAACGATTCTCTTCATTGCCCACCCCGGTCCTGGCCTAATGGAAGCTGCCGCATCGGCGACAGCGCTATGCCATCAACGTTGGCTGGCGGGGGTAGAATCCGCGAGAGGACAAGGTCCCGTCTTAACTACCGTAGAGGCTGTCGATGCCTTACAGAAAGCTCCACTGACGCCGTGAAACGGCTAGGAGGTCCAACAATGACACCTGAGGTCGGGGGCGAGTCGCAGGAAGGGAATGCGGGGCAAAATCCGTGGATTGATTACCTTGCCAAGGGTGGACTGCTTCTTGGCGTCACGCTTGTCACGGCACTTTTGGCGGCAATAGGGATCAACCAAGAGCTACTTGCCAGGCTTCTGCGAAACGATCCAGTGGCGCTGTCGTACGCCATTTGGGCGGCCATACTGGGCGTGGCGATACCGGTGATCGGCTATCTGTTCGCAGGCGCACGAGCATGGCGGAGCAAGACCACCGTGGATATAGAACCTGGCGCTACCGACGGTCGTTGGATGGCTCTAAAGCAGTGGAGTAGGGATCCGAATCGGATCAAGACTACGGCGGCGACTTTAGGTGCCATTTTCCTAACAATTGCGGCAATGGATACGATCTATTACGGCGTACAGAGCTTTGGAGACCGAGAGCAGCCATCGGTGCGGGCAGTGGTAACGGGGGATGGAACGAACGATAACGTTAAGGTCATCGCTTCCGCGCAATCCTTAAAGACTACTGAGCACATGTACGTTCGAATTATCGCCTTTGACGAGTCACACACGGGCGAGGTCGATAAGGCATGCTCGAATACCCTCACAGAAGTTCCCGCTGGCGCTCGAGTCCTTTATTGGGGGCAGTCCGGACCCACGGACCTGAAGGGGACAACCGCCACGGAAGTGGATGTGAATGTTAATAGGCTAGAGTTTCCGTTCATTTGTGCACATGTAATTATCACCGATCCCAAAAGGGTGACGATTGCCACCGCGGCTCCGAGCGCATACGCCGGCTCCGCTACTTGCCCGCCAGCCCCCTCGGTCTCCGAATCCGCGCATTCTGCCAGCGCGACAGAATCTGCTGCAAATACGGCGCCCTCGCCTCGAGCAGCGACGTGCAGTCAGGTCGCTCCTGCTATGGTGGTCATCCGTGCCGGCGACCGTTTTTCCTCCCTGTTTATGGACCTTCGCAACGCGCCATTGACCCCGGCGCCCACAGAATCAACCCAGCCCACGACTTCGGGAGCTGCGAGATGACGTACGAATGATCTGCCAGACCAGAACTTCGTAGAGGATGAACCTGCGACCATGAGCCAGTCTGGTTACTCCGGGCTACTGAAGGGGCTCTCCGCGGTTGGTGGTGAATTCGGGCTCGTGTCTTTAGACGTGAGAGGCCCCGGCGACAGCATCGGAGCGGTCGGTGGCCGGCTTCGCGTCGAGGTTGAACTCGGCGATGAACGGATCCAGATCACCTGACCCCCAACTCATTTCGGACCGTCGAACAACGTGGTCCTGGTCGTGTTCGCGACGCGGATTGAAAGGGCAAAAACGAGGTGTTGACAATGTCAACACCTTTGGCCTCGGACCGGGCCGTACATCGGCCGGATCGGCTCGGATTCCCTGTGTTTCCGGGAGTTCCCAGTCTTTGCAGGGGCTGGAATGCAGTTCGAGTCCCACCTCGGGCACAGCATTCCCCCTCGTCAGAGGGGGTTTTGCTTTAACGTGTGTACATTGACCCGGCTCGGGTCCCTCTGACGCTTGTCGCGGCCTGTGGCCTGACCGCCGCGGTGGCCTGTTCGGTTGTGTGGGTGGCGGGTTCAGGTGCCCTGGCTAGTGGGCCCTCCGCTTGCTGGGATGTGCGGTCATCCGGTTCTCCTTCCTGGCTGCTTGTGCTGGCCGTTGTTGGTCTCGCACCTGTTCATGCGGTGTGGCTGTGGTGTTGGCATGACCTGCGGGAAGTTTTTGAGGTTTTGTCCTCGATTCGCTCCTTCCTGGGAGCCGGGGGAGAGGTTGGCGGCCTTTGTCTGGCCAAAGGGGTGTGGACATCGTCCACATCCGTGTACACGTGATGCCTTGGAGCACTGGTGACCCTCCCTGCCCTGTATCTGCTGACACCAATTCATGCAGCCCCGTGTTCTGTGCGACATGACTGTGGGTTGGCTTTCCATGTCTTTCTTGCGGCTCATGGCGGGACCGGGGCCTTCTTCCGTCATACCTGTCCATGACGGGGAGGACGGCTTTCGACATGACTTGGTGAGTGTGCTCGTGTATCTTGGTGGTCCTCGCTTCCATCGGTGCCTCGTCAAACAGAAGCAAACGACTGCGATGGGCGGGCCTGCCTTAAAGGCCGGAAGCGAAGGCAGTCCTCGTCGTCGGTGGTTCCCGGCGTCGGACGTCAGGTGAACGCCCAGAGGCTGGGCCGGGGGCGACGGCGAGGCTGTCCCTATACCGGCTGCCACGAAAGTTTGTCGTAGACCTGTGCGTGGTCCGCACGGGAGCGAAGGTCCCGGTCGAAGGGGACTCGCTTTGGGACGCCGGCAAGATGTTCGGGGCGCAGCTGGATAAGGTCGGACAGCTTATGGAAATACTGGCGTGAGAATCCATTGATGTCTTCATTCGTCTCGCGTTGCCAGTGCGAGTGCGGAATACGACCCGGTGATATGGTCTCCACAGTTTGGGGTGCCTGGACAATGAAGTTCGCGCACTTTGCACGGCCTGCGCCAATCCGACGATTCCCGGGGAGTCCGCCCGGCAACTCGTGCCAGTCCGCGTCCGTGTCGCGTGAGGTGGGTTTTTAGTTCCCGGTGAACCGCGGCTCGCGCCGGCGATAGAAGGCGGCCTTTCCTTCGGCGAAATCCTGCGAAAAGTACAGCTCCGGCTGGATTCGTTGCTCGGCGGCGAGAGCGTCGTTGACGTCCAGCCGCCCGGCCGCGAAGAAATCTTTGATCGCAGCCAGCGACCGCGGCGCGCGCCCTGCGAGCACGACGGCCACGTCCACGGCCCGCTGCAGCGCCCGGCCTGCGGGGACCGTCTCGTCCGCAAGCCCCAGCGTGAGGGCCTCGCTGGCGCCGACAGGGTCGCCCAGCAGCAGTACCCGCTTGGCCGCGGACCGCCCGATCCGGTGCGACAGTGAGCCCATCAAACCGCCATCGGGGAGCAGTCCTAGACGGGTAAACGGAAACAGTGCCTTTGCCCCTTCTGCCATGATGACTATGTCGCAGGCCGCCATCAGTCCAACACTAATTCCGGCTGCCGGGCCTTCAACGGCTGCGATCATGGGTTTCGCGGATTCGGCAACCAACTGCACCAGCCCCCGGATCCGGCTCATCCGTTTATCGCTGTCTTCCTTCGTCGCAGGCGGCATCGCGGAAAGGTCTCCGCCTGAGCTGAACGCGCCGGCTGCCCCCGTGAGGACCAAGGCGCGGACGGCGTCGTCCGCGGCGGCCGCAGCGAAGGCAGTGATCAGTTGTTCACGCATCAGTGTGGAAACGGGGTTGCGGCGAGCCGGATCATTCAGCGTTACTACCAGAACACCGTCGTGCAGTGCGGTCAGCACCAGCCTATCCGTGGGCATCACGGTCCCGACAATCGTTGGCCCGCACTTCGGAGGAAAAAAGACACGTCATGCGCGGGCTGCAATCCCTGCGCCCAGGCGTGAGTGGATCAGGTCCTCGGCCTCCTGGACAATCCTGGCCACCAACTCTGAGCAGCCTGGCACATCGTGAATGAGCCCTTGGACCATACCAACGGTCCAGACACCGGACTCGGGATCGCCCTCTGTATAGACCCGTCTGCCCCTGGACCCAGCCACCAAGTTCTTGACGTCCTCGAAAACACCGCCGTTGGCCAAGATCCCCACTGCCTCGCGGCTCACCGAGTTGCTTGCCACGCGCGAAGTATTGCGCAGTGGCCGAAAAATGAGCTCCGTTTCCAACTCGGTGGCAGCAACGATCGCGTCCTTGATCCTTGGATGAATTGGGGATTCCTGGGTGCACATGAACCGCGTCCCCATGCTGATTCCTTCGGCTCCAAGGGCCAGCGCCGCGACCAACCCGCGGCCGTCGGCTATTCCTCCGGACGCCAATACCGGTATCCGGAGACGGGCGGTGGCTGCGGGAATCAGGACAAGACCAGGGATATCGTCCTCGCCCGGATGACCGGCGCATTCGAACCCATCGATGCTGACAATATCCACACCCAGGGACTCGGCTTTGAGCGCATGCCGCACACTGGTGCATTTGTGGATGGTCGTGATCCCTTGCGCCTTGAACACGTCAACAAATGGACCCGGATTGTTTCCGGCGGTCTCCACCACGGGGACCTTTTCGTTGACGATCACGTCGCGATACTCGTCATACGGAGGAGGACTGATGGACGGCAGTATGGTCAGGTTCACTCCGAAAGGGCGGTCCGTTAGTTCACGACAGCGTCTGATTTCGCGCACCAGATTCTCTGGTGAGCCAGTGGTCAGCGCGCTGATTATGCCGAGCGCGCCGGCGTTGGAGACGGCAGCTGCAAGCTCAGCGGTTGCCACCCACTGCATGCCGCCCTGCACCACTGGATGTTCGATGCCGAGTATCTGCGTTGCCCGTGTCTTCATGACCAGCTGTTTCCGTCGGTAATAACGCGGTCAACCCTGCGGCGGGTCCGCGATCCCAGGGGGTTGGCCCGGCGGACGTGGGCCGCGGTTGTGTAGACCTTCGACATTTAACGAGTTCCTTAGGCTAGTTGGGTTTGGTCTGCTCGTCGTGCGCTGGCTCCTGTCGACGCCTGCCGGGCATTTCGCCACGTAGCCACTGCGCCTGGCACCCATCGGCCGTCAAGAACCTACTGCTCGTTGTTCCGTGGACGGTCGGGAAGTGTGGGAATGAGCAGGACCTTGCAGGAGTCCTGGGAGAGGAGTCCGATGGCCTCGTCGAGAGCGGAAAGCGGAAGGCGGTGGGTGACGAACTTGGACAGGTCCAATTTTCCGCTAGCGATGAGATCTGCGATCTGCTCCCACGTTCCCCAGAGAGAGCGCCCGAAGCTGCCTGTGAAAGTCAGCCCCTTTTTGATCAGGTATGCCGCGACGTCCAATTCAAGCGGCCTTCCTGGAATCCCGACGGCGACTACCGTCGCTTCCCTGCGGAGGGCTTCGAGGAGCGGCGGCAGTGCGGTGGACACTCCTGAAGCTTCGAAGGCGACGTCAAAACCACTCTTGTCGCCCGAAAGCTTCCTACACGTCCCGACGACATCATCGTCGGGGGCAAGTGCTGTTGCGCCGAGGGCTTCGACGAGGCCTCTGCGGTAGGCGTTGGGTTCCACAACGACCACGTTGGCAGCTCCCATGGCGCCGGCAATTGCAGCGATGAACAGGCCGACGGGGCCTCCGCCGCTGACCACAACGTCAGCCCCGGTGAGGTCGATCTTGGATCGTTGGATTGCGTGCATGGCGACCCCGGCTGGCTCGAGAAGGGCGCCCTGTTCCAGCGGAAAGTCAGCGGGCAGCTTGAAGCAGGCCGCGGCTGGTACGACGAGCCGCTCGGCAAAGCCGCCATCTACGTGCAGACCGAGGAGTTCCATATTGAGGCAATTGTGGGCGTCACCGGTACGGCAGGGGTAGCAGTCCCAGCAGGCGACGTGAGACTCGAGGGCCACTCTGTCACCCACATTGAGGGATTCAACACCTGAACCGACTTCAATGATCGTTCCTGCACACTCATGCCCCAGCACGACGGGAATCTTGAGGTTGAATGCCTGCGCCATGGCCGAGTACTCGTACAGTGCGCGGTCGGTTCCGCAGACCGAGGCAGCAGCGATTTGGATCTTTACCTTTCCGGCCGCGACCTGCGGTTCGGCATAGGCCGTGACGAACTCGACACCCCGCTCGGGCCTTGCCTTGACCACGGCACGCATGGTGCTGCCGCCATGGGCGGATTCTGCCTCGGGAGCACGCAGGGATGTCATTCTTGAAACCTGTCTGTTGGGATATTGGCGCGAAAAGTGGGGATGTTGGTTCAAAAGGGGGTGCCGCCGTCGGCTCGGTAGAAGCCCCTCCCTTCATCCCCGCGGGGGCGGCAGCGTTTCAGCCGAAGACCACGCCCCCATTGACGTGGAGGATCTGTCCCGTGATGGTGCCGGCGTCGGGTGCGAGGAGGAAGGAAATGGCGGCGGCAATTTCCTCCGGCTTTGAGAGGCGTCCCAGGAGTGACATTCCGGCGATCCGGTCGCGGTCGGTGTCGCTCAATACATCTGTCATCGGGGTTTCCGTTGCCCCGGGGGCGACCATGTTCACGCGCACGCGGTGGGGGGCAAGTTCGCGGGCGTAACCGCGAACCAGTCCGATGAGAGCGGCTTTGGAGGTAGCGTAGGCGCCGTTTCCCATCAGTCCGCCTCCGGTGAACGCGGCGGCGCTGCCCAGGACGACTACGGTGCCCAAGGCGCCTGCGCGGATAAGGTGCGGCCCCGCGGCGGAAATCGTGTTCTGGACCCCGATCACATTAATGTCGAGCACCCGCCGGAATTCGGCGACATCGATGTCGAGCAACGGTGACCGGCTGACTATGCCGGCGGCGGCGACCACGCCCGTCAAGCTTCCCCCTTCGGCGAATTGGTCGGCGGCGCGCCGCATGGCGTCGGCGTCGGTCACATCGGCGGCAATCGCGAGGTGTCCGTCTCCATCCAGCGTCGCTACTGCTTCTGCGGCCGCCGTGGGGTTGATATCGACGACGGCGACCCGGGCACCTCTGGCGGCAGCCTGGCGAGCACAAGTCAGGCCGATGCCCGATGCGCCGCCGGTGATGAGGACAGCTTCGGCGTTCACAGATTGGGGTTGATTCACGTTACGTGCTCCTGATGTTCGTTTCTTAGAGGATTGCCATTGCGTTGGCGGGGCTGCCGACGCCACCTAACAGGTTCAGCGGCTGTGCGGTGAGGAATACGTCGTACCGTCCTCGCAGCGTGCAGGCTGCGGCAAGTTCGTCGAGTACCCAGAGTTCACCGATGGTGAGTCCCAGCAGCGGGATGAGGATGCGGTGCAGCATCCCGCTGTGGCTGGATTTCGGCATCGTACCGGTGAGTTCTGCGTCGACGGTGAGGGTCGAATCAGTCGCCGGCCATGCCTCAAGCGCAATGTTGTCCGACGCCGCCAGCGAGACCTGGTGATCCCAAAGCCAGGCCGCCGTGTCTTCCGACTGGCGAAGGCCCGGCGAGCGAAGGACACCATCGGAACGATCAGGGCCCTCCCGGAAGTACTTCAGCCATCCAGTGCGGATCATGATGATGTCGCCGGGACGAATCGAACTCCCTTGCCACTCGAGCGTTGCGTCAAGGTCCTCGACGGGAATTTGCTCGTTTCGTGTCTGGTCGACGGGACGGCCGACCGCCTCGCGGTAGGCGCCCACATCGATGAGTAATCCTCTTCCTGCAATCCCGCGTTGCGCGACCGCCTGGATACCGAGGTCTGGTTGCCCGGCAACCAGCCCCGTGGGGTCGGCGTCGTTGTAGAAGCCGCGGTCCGGGTGCCCGAAGTGCCGAAGTCCGTCGATTTGCGTGGACGCCTGCAGGAACAGGTTGTCTATCCGGTCATCGCGGTGAAAATCATTCAGACCGAACACGGTGTGTTCAATTGATCCGCGGTGGGCGATGATCGGCGGGTCGAACTCGGTCAACGGAAGGTTGAGCGGCACGACATCGCCTGTCACAATGCTCCCGCGCGCAGCGAGCACGCGTTCGGGCGTGAGGTGGTTGAGCGTGCCGAGCTGATCTGCCGGGCCCCACAGGCCCCACGCCGTTCCCCGCAGCCGTCCGGGGCGATCGAGCAGCCGGTCGAACCGGGGGAACGCACCCCCTGAGGTATGCGAAAGGGCTTGAGGAGTCGTCATCGGCTGGTTCAGGATTCGCCCTCGGTCATGACCTGGTGGATCTCGATCATGTTGCCGGCGGGGTCGGTGAAGAAGATCTGGTGCCAGCCCTCGACCGACCAGATGCCCCAGTCGTCGAAAGGGATGTTGTGCTCGGTCAAACGCGCCTTGATCGCTTCAATGTCATCGGTCCGGAATGCGAAGTGCCCCCCGATGAGCGGGTTGACCGAATGCCCTTCCTGCGCCGCCAGGTATGGCTGTCGCTGGGTGGCGTGGATCTGAAGCTCATTGGGGTCGCCGGCATCGAAGAATTTTGCGGCGGTGTCCCACTCGGCGTCGCCGTCGATGTCCTTGTCCGCGTTCTTGGACGTGGCGATCATCGCAGGGGAGGGGAGTTGGTTCAGTCCCAGTGCTTTTCCGTAGAAGTTGGTCAGCAGCGACATGTCATCGGAGGTGACGTTGACGTGGTGGAGACGGAGGTAAACCATGATGGATCCTTTGATTTGATGGGTTTTGGGAATGGGAGGGCGGGCTTTGAGCGGTGTCAGAGGTCGACGCGGTAGCGGGCGATCTTCTCCGGATCGAGTCGGATGCCGAGGCCGGGCCCGTCGGGGACCCGCATGTGCCCATTCTCGATCAGGAGTGGCTCCTGGAGTAGTCCGTCGGCCATGTCCAGGTAGTTGGACAGTTCCGCTGCGGAGCGTGCGGTGATCTCTTGGGAGGCGCCGAATACGAGGGAGCAGATGGTACCGAGGTGCGCGTCGATCTGGTTACCGATGACTGCTTCGATGCCGAGACCCTCGGCAAGGTGGGAGACGCGGAGCGAGTCGGAGAATCCTGTCCGGGCTGTCTTAATGCTCACCGCGGTGGCCGCACCCGCGAGGATTTCGCGGGTGACGTCTGCGGGGGTCGGAGCGCTCTCGTCGGCGACGAACGGGATGGGGCATTGCGCGACGAGCCAGCGTCTGCCCAGTACGTCATCGGCGGGGCAGAGTTCCTCGGCGCGGCTGAGGCCGACATCTTCGAGCTGACGAACCGCTAGAGCGGATTCCGCGGCTGTCCAACCGCGGTTCCCGTCGATGTAGAGTTCGGCATCGGGCCCCAGGGCCTCGCGGACGGCTTTGCAGACGGCCACGTCCAAGGAGATGGGGCGGCGTCCTACCTTGATCTTGAAGCTCGAGATGCCGAGCGTCTCGCGCAGGTGGATGGCTTCCGCGGCTACGACCTCGGGTTCATCGAATCCCAGCATGTGGCTGACCTGGAGCCGGTCGGTGAAGCCTCCGAGAAGGCTGTGGACAGGGGTGCCGATTGTCTTGCCCCATGCGTCCCACATAGCCATGTTGATTGCGGCTTTGGCAGTGGGGTTTCCGACTGTTCGTGCCAGCCGTGACCGGACCAGTTCCCGGTCGAGGATTGACAGCCCGATGATGGCGGGTGCGAAGATCTGCTCGATCACGGCCACGATCGACGCTTGCGTCTCACCGTAGGTGTAGGGGCGCGGGGGTGCTTCGGCGATTCCGACTACACCGTCGCTGGTGACGATCTCCACGAGGACGTTGTCTGCGATGTCGATCGATCCGCTCGCGAACCGAAGCGGTTTGCGATACGGGATCGCATACGGCACGGTGCGTACTTCGAGGATGCGTGCCGCCGTTGACGGCTCATGGCCCGGAGCCGCTGTATGGGTGGCTGTTTGAACTAGCAAAGTCTCGGTCATCCTTCGGTGTATTGATTGTCGGTGGTCCGTGCAGCGGGTTCGGTATTCAAAGTTCCGCGGAGTCCTCCGGTGTGGCGGTCGGCCCATCCGATCAGGAAGTAGTTGAAAACTGCTGCGAGGGCGAAGAAGCCGGACATGACCAGCAGGCCCGCAGAGGTCGTTCCGGTGAGGTCGGTCAGCCAGCCCAGAATGTACGGGCCAACGAGGCCGCTGACGTTACCGACGCAGTTGACCAATGCGATGGAGACCGCGGCCAGTGCTCCGGCATAGACCTGCGCGACGGTGGCCTGGAACGTGGACAGGACGGCGAAGAAGCCGGCAGCAGCGACGCTCACGCCGATAAGTGACAGGAAGGGGTTCCCTGAGAGAACTCCGATGAGGAGACCCAGCGCGGCGGCAACCATCGGGATGGTGAGGTGCCAACGACGTTCACCCGTCCGGGAGATGCTGCGAAGAATAACAAACATGACGATTGCCGAGAAGATCCATGGAAGCGCGGAGACGTACCCGGATCCGACAGCGTCGAGATGGAATTGCTCCTTGACGATTGTGGGGAGGAAGTACGTGATCGACCAGAATCCGATCAGGATGAAGAAGTACGTGACCGCGAACGCCCAGAGTGACGGCCTGCGCAGCGCTGCCGGAAGCTGTTTGAGTTCGTGGGCCCCGGAATCCCCGCGCTGTGTGACGTTCTGCGCAAGGTACGCCTTTTCTTTTTCGTCGAGCCAGGGAGCCTTTGCAGGCGAAGAGGGCAGGACGAAGAAGATGACGACGGCGAGGAGGATTGCCGGAAGACCTTCGAGGAGGAACACCCACCGCCATCCAGCGATGCCGGCGACGCCGTTCATGAGAAGGATCGATGAGGTAACCACGGAGCCGACCGCCAGTGCGACCGGCACAGCGAGGTTGAGCCACGACATTGCCTTCGGCAGCAGGCGGGCCGGGCACCAGAGAGCGAGGAAGAGCATCGCCCCGGGAGAGTAGCCGGCCTCAGCCAATCCGAGCAGGAACCGCATGATGTATAGGGTGACATCGTTCTGCATCCACGCCATGGCGATGGTCACGATGCCCCATGTGACCATGATCCGCGCCAGCCAGATTCGTGCGCCCACCTTGGCGAGGAACATGTTCGAGGGGATCTCGAACAACAGATAGCCGATGTAGAAGAATCCGGCTGCGAGGCCGAATGTCGCAGCAGTCAGGCCCAGGTCCTTGGACAGCGGGCCTGCGATCACACCGAGATTGGCGCGGTCTATATAGGAGATAAACATCCCGAGCATTAGGAGCGGAAGAACCTTGACCGTCACTTTTCGGAAGACGCGGGCCTCGATGCCCGGATCTACCGCCACAGGTGTTGTTGTCATCGCAATTGTCTCTCTTCATTGAGGGCGTGTGATGTGGTGCCTTCACAAGAGACTAGCTACAGATTCTTCTCAATAGAAATACCAATTGCCTCTCATTTGAGAGTGAAACCAGAAAGATCGGGGGTGGGTAGAGCCGACTCCGAGACCTTCAGGACTGCCGCAAGCGCAGGGGACTGGTCATCCTTGCGCCAGGTCAGCGTTGCGAACATATGGCTGGGGTTAATGTCGACGAGTTCCCGGTAGACGATTCCGACCGACTGCGCCGGCGTCACGGAACTCAGGGTGATGGTGATGCCCGCCCCGGCAGCGACAAGGGCAAGCGCGGTCGCCGAGTCGGGCGATACCTGTACCACCCGTGGCCGGAACCCAGCAGTGATGCAGAGGGCAAACATGGTCGCCTGGAGAATGGATCCGGTGTCAGAGGGAAGGCTGACAAAGTCCTCGTCGTGAAGGTCCGCCAGCGAAAGATTGGGCTGATTGGCTCGTGGATGCCCCTCCGGCAGTGCACACAAAATCTGCTCCACTTCGACGACGCGCGATTCGAGCTCCGGGTGCGGCGTAGGAAGACGAGCGAAAGCAAGATCCAGCGAGCCCTCAAGGAGCTTGTCCAGCGCCGTATATACGTAGGTCTGCGATTCCAGCTGCAACTCAATTCCGGGATGCGACTCCCGCACCGCCCGGGTCAGTAGAGGAAGGGCGCGCTGGCTCGAGGCGCCGGCGAAGGCGATCCGCACCCGACCCTGGTCTCCGGCGGCGATCGATTCAGCGAGATTCTGGACCGCGACAACCTGGCTGAGCACCTTTCGTGCCGGAACCAGCAACCTTGAGCCTGCATCAGTCAGCGCAACGCTGCGCGTGCTTCGCTCGAACAGCTGGAGGCCGAGACTTTGTTCGAGCTGCTTGATGCGCGCACTAAGCGGCGGCTGGGACATGTGCAGCTTCGCGGCCGCCCTGCCGAAATGTAGTTCTTCGGCGACAACGGCGAAAGCCTCAAGATCCTTTATATCCACAACTCCGTGCTCCCTGATTCGATTATTCTGTTCTCTGGATCAGATTAGCCCCAATTAGTATGAAAGTCAGGTCCTATCCCGGTCTCTTTGGACGGATACTAGAGAGCGTGTGTTGCGCCGAAGCAACAGCGTTCCGCTCATGCCGACGTGTGCGGAGGAAGGAAAATCTCATGGTCGAACGTCTTCTGGTTACCGGCGGAGCGTCAGGAATCGGACACGCAATCGCACTGCACGGACTCGAGCAGGGATGGGAGGTCGTAATCCTCGACAGGCAGCACGCAAGCGTGGGTCGCTCGATTATCGCGGACCTCTCCGACGTCGAGAGCACGGCGGAAGCGCTGGAAACGGTCCTGTCGGAGGGTCCCATTACACGCCTGGTCAATAACGTTGGCGCTGTTTTCCCGGCCCCGCTCCGGGAACAGACTCTGGGCCAACTTGATCAATCACACGCACTAAACCTCCGATGTGCCGTGCAGTGCACCCAAAGTGTCCTCGACGGCATGACAGAAGCTGGATTCGGTCGCATCGTCAACATGTCCTCCCGCGCCGCTTTAGGCAAGGAACTGCGCACCGCCTACGCCGCCGCTAAGGCCGGCCTTATCGGCCTGACCCGGACATGGGCTCTGGAACTCGGAGGCGCCGGGATTACGGTCAACGCGATCGGGCCTGGACCCATCGCCACCGAGTTGTTCATGAACGCAAATCCGGAAGACTCGCCGCAGACCAAAGCCATCATTTCGTCCGTTCCCGTCGGCAGGCTCGGCCAGCCCGATGACATCGCCAACGCTGCCGGTTTCTTCCTCGACGAGCGATCCGGGTTCGTCACGGGCCAGACGCTATACGTCTGTGGCGGACTCACGGTCGGATCGAATCCCATGTGAGGACAACTAAGACCCTGTGAATACACTGTCCGGGGCATCCTTGGCCCGCCAGCAGGGTGGCCAATTTGCAGGTAGGCGATGCTCCGGGCCCGGTTCCGGGCGAAACTCTAGCGAAGATCGACGCTGCCGAGCGTAACGGCACGCACCGCGAAGAATGTACAAACCTCATTGCCCAAGGAGGCGCAATTGACTGGTAGTGAAAAGTCGTTTCGAACCACAGACGGTGTTCGCCTTGTCTATGACGATCACGGCTCCGGCCTCGCTGTTCTGCTCGTGCATGGGTTCACATGCAGAGCTGCGCACTGGGCGTTCCAGCGTGAGGCGCTCGTCGCTGCAGGCTACCGAACGCTAGCCCTTGACTTGAGATTCCATGGCCGTTCAGATTCACCGGCCGGCGGTCAACGCGTGTCCCGGCTGGGGAAAGACATCGCGGAATGGATCGAGCATCTAGAACTTGACGATGTGGCCCTGCTCGGACATTCGTTGGGAGTCTCCGTTTGTCTCGCCTACTTTGATCTATTCGGCACGGACCGCGTAAGAGCGTTCGCAGCCATTGACCAGTCTCCGAAACTCGTGAACGACGAGACATGGGCCTGGGGCGTAAGGTCCGTCGAATGGGCCAATGTCTGGGACGCCGTAAACGGCCGATTTCAATGGGGTAACCCGGCCCTGGAGCCAGCCATGCCGCCTCACGTCGGGAAACTCCTTGCCGAGGTCGGCAGCCCCTCTGATTTCGCCGTCGGGGCAGTCCTTCAGTTGCTCGCGGACCATTTCACTGCCGACTGGCGTGACGTTGTTCCGGCTGTCAATGCTCCAGCCTGGGTAGCCACAGGCCGCTACTCGCCATCATTTCCGCTTGAAGGTATGGATTGGTTTGCTCGGACTCTGCCGGACTCATCCCTGTCCGTGTTTGAAAACAGTGGACACTGCCCTCACTGGAACGAACCCGCGGAGTTCAATCGGGAACTCCTCGCTTTTCTCGGGCGGGCTCTGGGGTAGAGGTGAGTCCAGGGCCTCACTGGCCTCAAAAAGTCTCCCCGGGCCCCTCACGGGAAGGCAGCGTGGAGGTCCCGCGGTCGTTAATCCAGGAAAGCCCCCTCGATGAGGGGGCTTTCCCGGTCTTGGCGGAAATTCTTCAGCGCAGGAACAGGCGCCGGAGCGCTCAGATCCATTTTGGTGCGGCCGGAACAGTGCCGCTGGATCCTGCAGGCGCGGTGGCGGTGACGCCGCCGTGGCCGCGTCCTGCGGCCCATTCGACGACGGCCGCGAGGGGTCCGGAGACCACGGTCGGGGACGCGGATGCGGTGTCCCCGAGGGTGAGGTCGCGGTCCGTGACTTTGACGACGAGGTCCTTGTCGGTGCCGCGGGTGTGCCAGGCGCCGGTGATGTCTTTCAGGAGCCGCTCCAGGACGGGGGCCGGGATGTCGGCGAAACGGGCCCCGTTGTCCAGGTCGACGGCGTGGATCCAGACTTCGCGGCTGCGCATCCAGACGGTTTCCGTGGCGGGGACTTCGCGGCCCTGGATGGTGCGGACTTTGTGGTGCCAGGCGTCCTCGGGCAGGTCCCGCCATTCGACGTTCAGGTGCACGGCGGAGTGGTCGAAGAGGTGCCGCAGCGCGATCGGGGACAGGGTGGCGCCGAAGTTGATCTCGTGGTCCCGGACCTCGGTGGAGGCATACATCGGGGTTTCCACGCCGGTGGCCGCCCACTCGACCAGCCGGGCGATGGCCCGGGCGTTGTAGCCGATGTGCGCGGTGATGTGGCGTCGGGTCCAGCCTGGCAGCAGCGACTCTCCGTCGAGCTCCGCGTCGCTCAGTTCGTTGAGCTTGCGGGCGAAGAACGCGGTGCCCCGCCGCGCCTGCAGGAGTTCTTCCTGCAGGCACGGATCGGTGGTTTGGTCGTGGCGGGCGACCATCAGGCTTCCTTGATGACGCGGTTCTTCAGCTGTCCCAGTCCCTCGATGGTGGTGACCAGGAGCTGGCCTTCCTGCAGGTAGCGCTTCGGGTCCTGGGCATGGCCCACCCCGCCAGGGGTGCCGGTGGCGATGACGTCGCCGGGGTTCAGCGTGATGATGGTGGAGATGTAGGAGACCAGGTATTCGGGGGTGAACACGAGGTCCCCGGTCGGGGTGCTCTGCTGGATCTCGCCGTCGACCGCGGAGGTCATCAGCGGCCCGGCGGTGAACTCGTCCTTGGTGACCAGGGCGGGGCCGAACGGGGTGGACTTCTCCCACGTCTTGCCCTGCAGCCACTGGATGGTGCGGAACTGGTAGTCGCGCATGGAGACGTCGTTCAGGACGGCGTAGCCGGCGATGTGGGCCGGGGCGTCGGCTTCGCTGATCCGGCGGCCCTTCTTGCCGATCACGACGGCGAGCTCGGCTTCCCAGTCCACGGCGTCGGATTCCTGCGGGAGGGCCAGGTCATCGTTGGGGCCGATCAGGGATTCGGCGTACTTGGCGAACAGGGTCGGGAACTCGGGGACTTCCCGGCCCATTTCCTTGATGTGGTTGCGGTAGTTGTGGCCCACGCAGATGATCTTCCCGGGGGAGGGGACCACTGCATCCAGGTCCGCGCCCTCGGCCGGGTGCGTGGCACCGGCCGCGGCCTTCGCCGTGGCCTCCCAGTCCGGGGTACGGAGGAGCTCTCCGACGTCGGCGAAGCCGTCGATCTCGGTCAGGGTGTCGCCGTCCTGGCGAACAGCCTTAGTTACTGTCTTGTCTCCAACGGAAGTGCGGAGGGTGAGGAGTCTCATTACTTGGTGCGTCCTTCGATGTAGGTGCGGTTGAAGTTCAGCCGTTCGAAAATGGGGGCGTCGCTGAAACGGAAGAGATCGAATTCCGTCTCCGCCTGCAGTGACCAGGAGGCCCAGGACGGGACGACGAAGAGGTCGCCCTTGGCCAGGTTCCTGGTTTCGCCGTTGAGGACCACGGAGCCGGTCCCTTCGAAGACCTGCCAGACGCTGGAGCCGACCTCGCGGACCGTTTCCGTCGTGGCGCCGGCGCGGAGCCGGTGGAATTCGGCCCGGATGGTCGGCATGACGTCCCCGCCGGTGGTGGGGTTGGTGTAGCGCACCGCGGCGTGGCCCTGGGACACGGTGGCCGGGTGGCCCTCGTCCTCGAGCAGCAGCTGCTCGGCCAGGGCGCGGTCGGTGTATTCCCAGCGGTAGGCCGCGATCGGGGAGCTCGTGGTGTCATCGAGCCCGGAGAGCGGGCGCAGCCCGGGGTGGGCCCAGAGGCGTTCGGAGCGGGAGATGTCCGGGGTGGCCTCGTCGGTGACGCGCTCGGTGCCGAACTCGAAGAACCCGGCGTCGGCGTAGTGCACGAACGGGATGTCCAGCCCGTCGATCCAGGCCATCGGCTCATCGGTGTCGTTGTGGTGGCCGTGGAAGTTCCAGCCCGGCGTCAGCAGGAAATCCCCGCGGGACATCCGCACCGGGTCCCCGTTCACCACGGTCCAGACCCCTTCGCCCTCGACGACGAAGCGGAACGCGTTCTGCGAGTGGCGGTGTTCCGGGGCGGTCTCGCGGGCACCGAGGTACTGGATCGCGGCCCACAGCGTCGGGGTCGCGTACGGGGTGTTCCCCAGGCCCGGGTTCGCCAGGGCGATGGCCCGGCGTTCCCCGCCCCGGCCCACCGGCACCAGGTCCCCGGCACGGGCGGCCAGCGGGTACAGATCGCTCCACCGCCACACATGCGGCACCGCCTTCGGGGACGGGACCATCGGCATCAAATCCGCGATCTCGGTCCACAGCGGGACCAGGTTCTCGCGGTCAAAATCCCGGTACAACTCCTGCAGCTGGGCGGCTTCTTCGGGCGTCGGCTCCGGAGCAGTATGCCCCGCGGCCACAGATTCATGAGTCGTGTTCTCGATCATGGCAGTCTTCCTATTGTGCGTGGGCGCCGGCGGCAGCCAGGCGTTCGGCGATGTCGGCGCGGAGGTCCTTCTTGTTGATCTTGCCGACCTTGGTGGTGGGCAACTCGTCGAGGACCACGAGTCGCTCAGGGATTTTGAAAGCAGCCACACCGGTCTTGCGCAGCAGCTCTTGGATTTGTTCAAGGGTGACTTCGCGTCCGGGTTTGACCGTGATGTAGAGGCAAAGCCGCTCACCGAGCATCGGATCCGGCATCGCGACTGCGGCCGCCATGGTCACGTCTTCAAGACGGTAGACCAGGCTTTCGATTTCCTCGGCCGAGATCTTCTCCCCGCCTCGGTTGATCATGTCCTTGTCGCGGCCCTGGACGATCAGGTTGCCGTCAGGACGCCGCTCGACAATGTCTCCGCTGGCATACCAGCCATCCGGAGTGAACGCCCGGGCATTGGCTTCGGGGGCGCGGTAATAGCCCCTCGGGGTGTAGGGTCCGCGGGTCAGGATGGATCCGGGAACCCCGTCCGGCAGGTCCTCGCCGGCTTCATCGACGATCCGGACCTCGTCGGCCTCGGATACTGGGCGTCCCTGCGTCGTGCAGATGACATCCTCGGGGTCATCCAGCCGGGTGGTGTTGATGAGACCCTCAGCCATGCCGAAGACCTGCTGCAATGTGGCGCCCAGGATCGGCTTCACCTTCCGGGCAATTTCGTCCGGCAGCCGTGAACCACCGACTTGAAGCACCTGGAGGCTGGCCAGCTGCTTAGTGCCGGTTTCCTGCTGATACTCGATCCATCGCTGGGCCACGGCAGGGACAGCCGTTGAGAGTGTAACTTTCTCACGTTCGATGGCGGCGAAAGCCTTGCGTGGTTCGGGGCTCGGCAGCATGACCACGCGGCCGCCCGCGAAAAGAATACCGAGAATACCCGGGCAGGCCAGCGGGAAGTTGTGGCTGGCCGGCAGCGTGCCGAGGTAGACAGTGTCCTCGGTGACTCCCGTGGGAACCGACGTGGTTTTGACGTTATAGGCGTAGTCGTTGTGGGTCCTGGTGATGAGTTTGGGCAGCCCGGTGGTTCCCCCCGAGAGCAGAAACAAGGCCGGCGAGTCGGGCGACGGCGCAGCAGCGTCCAGCCTCGCGCGGGCGCCCGAAACGTCCTTGCCTGGTGCCAGAATTTCCTCGAGACGTACGTTAAGGGGGTGCGCTGCACCGCAAACGAGGATGATTTCCAGCGAAGGAATGCTTGACGCAAGTTCTTCGGCCATCGCCTGGTGGTCAAAGTCCTTGATCACGTCCGGTACAGCGATGGCCCTTGATTCGGAGAGCTCTGTGAGGAACGACAGTTCATATTGCCGGTGTGCCGGCAGAGCCATCACCGGGATGATGCCGGCACGGAAACACGCAAGGGTCAGAACCGTGAACTGCCAGCCGTTGGGCAACTGGACCATGATGCGGTCGTCCGCTTTCAGGCCCAACTGCAGCAGGCGTTCCGCGGCCGCATCCATTCTGTTGGCCAACTCGGCGAAGCTGAGCCGGACGTCACCGTCTACTATTGCGATTTTTTCCGGCAGCCGGTCGGCCGTTTCGAGGATGTAGGCGCCGAGGGGGCGGTCTTCCCAGTAGCCCTTGTTGCGGAATTCTGCCGCAAGGTCCGCCGGCCAGGGGATGGTTCCCTCACTGGTGTGGCTGGTCATTTCATGTCCTCCTCGACATTGATAACTACTGCATCAAGGGCCACGAGCCCGTCATGGGTCAGGCGCAGGGGGTTGATTTCGATTTCTGCAATTGCGTCATTGGAAACAAGCGCATCGCCGAGCCTGACCAGCAGGGCCGCCAACTCCTCCGTCTCCAGCATCGGCCCGGAACGGAAACCGTACAAGAGCTCGCGCGCTTGCAGGTCACCGGGCATGCCCTCCGCCACACGGACGGAAAGGGGAGCGGAGCGGATGGAAATATCGGCGAAGACTTCCGCAGTGGTGCCACCGAGACCCAGAACGGCGATCGGTCCGAAGACCGGATCACGGCGGACGCCAACCACGAGGTCGACGCCGGACGGGGCCATGGCTTCGACCAGGAATTCGCGGGCGCCGGCCGCTTCAAGACCGTCCAGCGCCCGGTCCATGGCCCCGGGGGAGTTCACCCCCAGGTGCACACCGCCGATCTCGGTCTTGTGCAAAATAGCGGCGTCGAGCAGCTTGACCGCAACCGGACCGCCCAGCTCGGCGAGAGCGTCGTGAGCCGCGGCGCGGGTGCTGCAGCTTCGCCGGGCAGGTGTGGCGATGCCGAGTGCGCCAAGGAGTTCCTTGGCGCGGTTCTCGTCCCAGGGCCCTTCCAATGCCGGCCAGGTGAAGGCTCCAGCAGGTGCTTCGGCGCGTTGGAATTGTCCCCGGGCGTCGTTGACCAGAGCCGTAATGCCGTGGGCCAGAGAGGTCGGTCCGCTGATCAGTGGCAGGTCGTGCTGGCGGGCTGACTTCCGGGCACGTTCAAGGTCGCCGCCAGGTCCGTCGACGCCGATCAGGAACGGCATTGTGTTAGCCGCCCCGGAATTGGCGACGGCGAGAGGAAGGTCGGCGACGGGTTCGGTCAGGCCGTACACGGCGACTACATCGATGGCCGGGTCGGAGGCCACTGCGGCCACGACCTTTTCGTACCCCGGACCGGGGCGGCCGGTGTCCACGGGGTTGGCCTGGAAGGTCAACGGTGGCAGCAGCGTGCTGATGGTGTCCTGGCTGGCCTGTGCCAAGCGCGGCAGCATCACGCCGGCGCTGTGGAGGGCATCGGCGATCAACAATCCGGGGCCTGCCTGCCCCGTGATGAGTCCGACTCCGGGGTCGGCCCCCGGCGCAAGCCTACGCCCTGCCAAGGCGGTGACAGCGGCAACCAGCTGGTTCTCGTCGTCGACGATCACGGCACCGGCTTGCTTCAGGACCGCCCGTGTGGTGCGCCAGGATGTGGCCAGGGCGCCCGTGTGGGACTGGGCGAACTCCGAGACGTCATTTCGCCCGACAACCAAAGCCACGACCGGTTTGACGGCACTGAGGCGTGAAACGGCGTCAATGAGCGCTGGTCCGTCGGCGACGGTTTCCAGGTGCAGGGCAACCGCTTTGGTTTGTTCATCGGAGATCAGGTAGTCGAGGACATCGGGTGCGCTGATGTCGGTCCCCGCGCCGATGCCGACGGCGAGGCTGACGCCCGCTCCGGCGCGCTGCAGGTGGAATGCCAGGACGTGGTTGACTCCGCCGCTTGCCGCCACCACGGCCACCGAACCCGGTTCCAGTTCTGCGACGCCAGGTACGAAGCTGGCGCGCAGGTTGCGGCGAGGCACGAAAAAGCCGGACGTGTTCGGGCCGAGCAGCCGAATGCGGGTGTCGCGGACCGCGGCCTCCACCTGGTGGGCGAACTCGATGCCGGGACCGCCGGCTTCGGCAAACCCCCCGGCGCAGACAAGGGCAGCCTTGGCGCCGTTCGCTGCACTGTCGCGCAGTGCCTGGGCGGTGGCTGCGGCAGGTACGCAGAGCACCGCCAGATCGGGGCCCCCCGGAATTGCGCTTGCGGCGTCGGCGATGCTGGTGTGCATGCCGTTTTCACCGCGGCTGTTGACGAGTTCAACAGGAGCCGGGTAGTTGGACAGCGACTGCGCCATAACGGCGCCGAGCTTCTCCGGACTGGACGAGGCGCCCACGACGATGATGCCGCGGGGTGCGAATAGTGGAGTGAGACTATGCATTGGTTGCCTCCCTGCCTTCCACTACAATGGCGTCTGCCCGGCCGGAGAGCACCAGAGTCAGAGCCGACACCGGTCCCCGGCCATCGACGATGACGCTAGTCAGGCCGCGGCCCAGGCGGGCTTCCTCTGAGAGGAGGATCCGCGTGAACGGATTGCCGCCCTGGATCACGACGGCTGCGGCGCTGGACGGCAGTTGGTCGAAAGCGGCGTCAAGTCCGTCTTCGGTATCCGGCGCGGTGAGCAGTAGTCCCGTGTTGGCGTCGGCGTCCGCCGGGTCGGTGGTCAGGGCAATGCTGCCGGCGGGGCCGGTCAACGCCGGCTGACCGTTCCGGTGTGTGAGGGAAAGCAGGCGTCCGCTGAATTCGACGGATCCTGCCGGAAGAGGTGTTTCCAGCGGCGTGCTTCCGTGCCTGTCCAGCCAGTCCTGTTCTGCGGATTCAACCAGGCCGGGATCCCGCTGGCGGATCTTGTCGATGTCGATGCTGCGGGAAAAGAAGTGGAAGGTGAACTGGGTGGGGTCGAAGGAGTTGTAGTACCGGGCGAAGTGTTCCCACCAGCTCAGTCCACCCCGCGCCTGGTTCTGGATCTTGGCGACCTGGGGCTGGCGTTCGGCCTCGTAGTTTGTGAAGGCCAGTTCGAGGTCGTCCTGGTGCGCAGCGACTTCTCGAACCAGTGTGATGGCGTCTTCCATGGCCATCTTGGTGCCGGAGCCGACGGAGAAGTGGGCGGTGTGCACGGCGTCGCCGAGCAGGACGACGTTGCCCTTGTGCCAAGTGCGGGTGCGGCGGGTGCGGAAATTCGCCCATCGGGAGTTGTTGGCCACGAGGGGCTGTCCCGCGATGTCTTCGGCGAAAAGCTTTTCGAGGAAGCGCTGGGTCTTCAGGTCGGAGGGGCCCGGAGGCTGGCTGGCGTCGAATTCGTCGAGGCCGGCCTTCCGCCACGTCGTTTCGTCAGTTTCGACGATGAAGGTGCTCAAGTCGTCGCTGATCGGGTAGCCATGGACTGCGAAGTTGCCGAATTCACTCTGTCGGTGGACGAAGGTGAGGCCATTGAACTTGTAGGTGGTCCCGAACCAAATGAACTTGGCTGTTGCGGTCTCTGCGGTGTGGCCCAGGCTCTCACCGAGCTGTTCGCGTGTCGACGAGTTGGCACCGTCGGCGCCGACGATCAGGTCGAATTCCTCGAGCTGGGACAGGTCGGGAACATACTGGCCAAAGCGCATGTCGACGCCGACTTCTGCGGCCCGGTCCTGCATGAGCTTCAGGAGGGTCTTGCGGTAGATAGCAGCCATGCCGTTGCCGGCGAAGGACTTCTGTTCGCCTTTGAGCCAGACCTCGATGTCCTCCCAATGCGTTCCGAAGTCCCGGAGGCCGTTGCGAACAACGGGATCGGCGTCGTTGATGCGATTCAGCGTTGCGTCGGAGAAGACCACGCCAAAGCCAAAGGCGTCCGTCGCCTGGTTCCGTTCGAAGAGCACGACGTCGGCGTCGGGAACGGTCTGCTTGAACAGGGTTGAGAAGAACAGTCCGCCGGGACCGCCGCCAATGCAGGCTACGCGAAGTGCCATCGATGCCACCTTCTAGAGTTTGGGAAGTCAGTGAGAGAGGTCTCACTAAAATTATGTAACCATTCTACGCTGTGCGTCAACCATTTGTTACATGTAGTTTTCGATGACTGCCCGGACGGACCTTCCGATGACTTCCTCGACGAACGTCCGCGCCTGTGGTCCCGGTTGTTCGCGGGCCCGGCTCAAGAGGTTCAACGCAGCAGGGCCCAGCCGCGAGGCCGGGGCCGACTCCGGCGTCTGGTAAAGGACCATGGTCCGTAAGTCTTTGCCAGGCTGTTCCGTGAGTAGCTGGCAGTCTGATGCTGTGGGCCGGCCGGGTCATAGCCTTCCGGACAATCAGGGCGGCGCTACCGGGAAACCGGTTGCACATGACGTTGGCCGAGGCCCGGGACTCCCCGGTCTTGCAGTTGTTTTCGGAGGCGAAGCTGTAGCCTCTTCACGCGGCCGGCTCAGGCTGCCGGCGCAGGCCCTTCCGGAATTCCGTCGTGGTAGCGCACGGTGTTTCGTTTGAATACCTCTGCATAGATGGAGGATCGGGCCGAGGCCACGCCTTCCCGTTTCTGGAGGTCAGACAGCAGCAGCCCAAGGTCCTCCAGTGCGGTTACCGCCACCTGTGCCACAAGTTGCTCGCCGGAGGCAGCGGCCCAGCGCGTGACAGGGAGGCTGGCCACGTATTCCCCCAGCGAGCGTGTCGATGCGCCTTCGCAGGTGATCGTGATCAGGGATTCGACGGGAAAGCCCAGGGCTGCCAGGTCCACAACGGCCCTGATGAACAAGATTCCGGAACTGGTCATCGCATCCAGACGCCGGCTGACGGTTGCCTTGGAGACGGACAGTTCAGAAGCGAGTTCATCCAAGGTCGCCCTGCCATTGCCGTGCAGCAGCATGGCCAGCATCCGGCTGGTGTCATCGAGCGGTGGATGGTCGGTCGCCGGACCGGCTAGGCGGCCGTCCTCATCGGAGTGGAGCGCTGCGTACTGTTGTTTGCTGAGAACATCCGGCGTCCAGCCGGAGGGTGTGCGGAAGTAGTCGAACAGCGGCATCATGGTGAACGATTGGATGCCGTCCACCGTCGCGAGACGGTGGTAAAGCAGCTCTGCGAGTTCATCGGGAGCGAGGAAGATTCCCGCCACTGCCTCGTTCGCCCCTGATAGGGCGCTGACCCACGAGGGCTCGTCCTGGTCGGCGAGCCACGAACAGACCTGGCGCAGCTCTCTGGGAGCCGCCTTCACGCGAAGCAGGAACTCGGCGCGAGAACTGACTGCTGCGGGGTTGATGAAGGCGTTGATGCGTACGGCACCGGATTCGAGCAGTTTGTTGCCGCGGCGTGCCACGGTCCGTTCCTGTTGGCCCAGGACCTCGGCGATCAGCCGCCACGGGGCGCGGCCATTGCGAACTAGTGCGGCCATGATCTGCCGATCGAGCGAATCAAGCTGCTCCATGTCCGGTTCCTTCACTGCTGATTTTTCGTCTTGGACACCGGCTTGGGTGGGTATCTGAAGTGCGCGGGGCGGCCAGGCTGTCCGGACGCCCCGCGCCGTCTCAGTTCCGGCCCAGATAGGCTAGCACTCCGGAAAGCGCCGCACCTGTTCCTCCGACAACGGCGGCGTGTGCCTCCGGCGCGAAGAACGGCGAATGGTTGCCGGCCGGCGAAGTGCCGCCCTCGAAGAGTTCCGAAGCGAAGGCGCCAAAGGCCCAGTAGACACCGGGAACGCCGATGGCGTCGCTGAGCAGGCCCGCATCTTCGGAAGCCATCCCGAGCGGGGCTTCGGTCAGTGCGTCCGTGCCGAAGTCCGCAGTGAACGCTTCGATGATGCGGCGGGTGGCTGCCGGATCGTTGTAGCACCGGGGGAAGGTGTTCAGTTCAGTGATGGTGGGTTCGGGGGCTGCCGAGGCAGCGGCTTCGGCGGAGATGACCCGACGGATTGCTGCGAGCACGGTTGCGCGGGTGTCTTCGTCCGGGGTCCGGACGTTGATGGATAACTCCGCAGACTCCGGGATGATATTTTCCTTCAGGCCGGCGTGGAAGGTCCCGACAGTGACAACGGCCGGCGTCGACGGTGCCAGCTCGCGCGAGACGATGGTCTGGAGCCGAAGGACCATGGCAGAAGCGGCAACGATTGGATCGACGGATTTCTCGGGCTGCGAGCCGTGTGCCTGCTTGCCGTGGACGGTGATCTTCCAGGAGTCTGCGAGTGTGGCCATGTGCCCGTCCCGGATGAAGAGATTGCCCTTGCCCGCGGGCAAGACGTGTTGGGCCAGCACCACCTCGGGTTTGGGCGCCCGGTGCCACAGGCCGTCGTTGATCATCGCCGTCGCCCCGTACGCTGTCTCCTCGCCGGGCTGGAAGATCAGGACCAGGGTTCCCGCCCACAGCTCGCTGCGTTCTGTGAGGAGGGCAGCAAGCGCGAGTGCGGCAGTGATGTGGGTGTCGTGCCCGCAGCCGTGCATTACCGGGACGGTGGCACCGTCCGGCTGCATGCCCGTGGCCTCGCTGGA
This sequence comes from Arthrobacter sp. ok909, assembly GCF_900104405.1. Taxonomy (NCBI): domain Bacteria; kingdom Bacillati; phylum Actinomycetota; class Actinomycetes; order Micrococcales; family Micrococcaceae; genus Arthrobacter; species Arthrobacter sp. ok909. The sequence continues at coordinate 88,065 of NZ_FNJS01000013.1, forward strand.
GTAGTCCAGGCCGGTCTGTTCGGCGATGGGCAGGCCGTCGGTGTCGGCCCTGAAGCCGACGACGGGTCCGTCGCCGTTCTTCAGGACACCCACCACACCAGTGACTCCGCAGCGGAAGGATTCAATCCCCAGGCCCGCCAGGTGGGCTTCGATGTAGGCGGCAGTCTCGAATTCCTGGGCAGAGAGCTCGGGGTGGGCGTGAAGGTGCTTGTAGACTCCGACGTATTCGTCCACAAATGATTCGGGAACCTCTATCGCGGCGGTCAGGCGTACGCCCGTGGTGGTGGTCATTTCTAGTTCCCTTTCAGCGGGTGGGTTCGGAGATGTGTGCGGGGGGACTTGCCACACCGGGCGTTGCGGCAGGACCGGACGGCGGGGTTTTGGACCGCGCAAACCAGGAGACGGCGATGGTGATGATCACGGCCAGCGCCGTGGCATAGTAGGTCAGCGCCGGCACGAGCGGAACTACAACGAAAACGATGAGGGCGGCGACGACAACGGCCACGATGGTGGTGCGGCGGCTCTTCAGGGCCATCACGCTCTGCAGGACGACGGCACCGAAGACCGCGGGCAAAATGTAGCCGCGGGCCGTGGCGATAAGCGGTGCGGGGAGCGTTCCCACCAGCCAGGTTCCCAAGACGCCCACAAAGAGGATTAGGGTGGCGATGTGGATCAGCACCGCGCCGATAATGGCGCTGCCGGCGATGAGTTCTGCCCGGCGGGTGCCCGGCCTCTCACCAAGGTTTGCCTGGGCAACAACGGCCGCGGGGAGGAGCTTGTTAGCAATGTTGCCGATCAGGAACGCCTGGTACATGGCTGAGCGCCCCAGGATCGGGAAGTACGAGATTGGCTCAATGACGGCGATGACGCCGAAGGTTGCCAGCACGGCACCGACGGCGGTCATGAGCTCCACCGCCGTGATGCCCATGCCGGAGCCGAAAGCGGCGTAGAGGGCAGCACTCAGGGAGATGAGCAGCCCAAGCCCCAGTGTGATGGGGCCCCAGATGGAGGTGGTGCGGTCAAATGCTGCAAGTCCTGCGGATGTGTCAGCGGAAGTCGTTGTGGACATCAGAATGGCTCCTTTCAGGTGGTTTTCAGGCTGCGGTCATGAAAAATGCGGCTGCGAGGGCCACGATGATGGCGATTCCCAGTCCCCACTCGCGCAGCCAGGGACGCCGCAGCTTGTGGGCCAGCAGGATGCAGACTCCCATCGCCGCCGCTGACACGATCATCGTGACCAGATGCGCGGGGGACTTGACCACTTCGGTGAAGGCGAGAGTGAAGAACGCGCCCAGCAGCGCCGCCGTCGGGACGATGGCCATCACCGCGGGATTAACTTTGCGGAGCGTGGCATCGCCCTTGCTCAGGATAGGCGTGAGGATCAGAGCGGAGAGCATCCAGGCGAGGCCGCCGATGGTCATGGCGGCGAACGCGAGGGCGAAAATCTTCTGGGTGTAGGTGGGCCCGCCCAACTGAGCATGCTGGGTGCCTGCCGAAATTCCGGCGGCGGCGACGTCGAAGGCAGCCGAACCCACCAGCCCGACGCGGGTGAGCACCGCCGGTGTTCCGAAAAGCGGGAGTAGCGAAACCGCAATCAGCGCCACAGCGAGGGACGGCCCGATTGCCGCGACAGCTCCGGAGCGGACTGAACTGGTGACCTGCGCAGGCGTCAGCCCGGCGGCCGGCGCTGCTTTCCGGATGGCCCTGAAATAAATGACGGACTGGAGGATGACCACGGCGAAGACGCCTGCGGCGCAGGCCCAGAGGACCGGATGCTGGATGAGGGTGGTTATCTCTGTGGAACTGGGATCGACAACTGCAACAGCCACGTTGGCTCCCTTGCAAAGTGTGAGGAACACCCACGAACAGGGGTGTCTAAAAGATGGACTAAACGAACAGATTGTGCCGTTATGTTTCATTTGTACAGCACTGAATGTCCATAAGTACATACTTTGTCGATGTCTGGCGTGTATCAGCCGCGTCGCATGAACGTAAATTGTTCAGGGCTCTGTCGCCGCCCCGGTTGAGTCGGTGCCGGATGGTATTGCCGGAGGACGCCGGAATCGGGTTGACTCCGGCCGGGGAGGCGAAGGCTGCTTCGGAGCGGATCCGTCCGTGGTGGGACCACACGGTAAGGCAAATGGCGCACGTCCGGGCCGGGTCGTTGACCCGGAGCCGGGCGGTCAGCGCATTCACGGCCCTGGTGCGCCCGGTGGTCATGGATTTCCGCGCGGTGACCAGGGCCTGCAGGACCGCGCGCACTCCTTCGTTCAGCCGCGGCCGGCGCAGTTGCTGCTCATCCAGGGGCAGAGCGGCTGCGGCGATCCGGTGCGCGTCCAGCGGATCGGATTTGCCGGCCCCGTGCCGGGCATCCATGCGCGCGGCTTCAGCGACCTGGTAGCCGGCCACGCCGACTGCACAGGCCAGCAGGGCGCCGTAGGAACGGCGCCCTCGATCACCCAAAACGTGGCCAAGTCAGCGCCGGTCCGGCCCAGACTAGCTGAAACCGAATGCTCCCATACGACGTTTTTTGCACCGACAATAGGCAGGAGCGGCTGCGGGCGCTTCCTGCACGTCGCAGTACCCGACGCACGCTATATGCGGGCGGCGATCTTGTGGCGGGATTCAACCTCGCCGCTGCCTGCGCTCGTGCCAATGCGCCCCACCCGCTTCGTGGACAGTACTCGCTTGGATAGTGTCGGCGACTGATTGACTCAGCAACTCTGACGTCTAGAGCCGCCAAGTCTCTAGCCGCCCGACCCTACGGGTATAGAAGCATCCAGCGGCGGTTGCAGCGCTCCTCCTTGCGGTGGAAAGTCCGCGAGCAGCCTGGACTAGGATGTCGAATGGCAGGCCGCTCAAGGACGGTCTCCCGGCTCCCTGCGCGTGGTGAACCACCCCTCGTGATCCACCTGATCCACGTCAGGCGGTCACCGGGTACGAAGCCTCGGCGCCCGGCTTATGCCACAACCTCCTGGCCTTGCCCGACGGGCTGGCCGATGATGCCGGATACGAACTCCGTGGCCGCAGGGCCGAGCTGGCGGTGCACTGCACCGAAGAGGCTGAACGCTTCGCTGCTCGGCCAGCCCTGGGGCTGTAGTTCACGGGGTAGGTAGGGGTCCCGGAACGGGAAGCGACGGAAGTCCCCGATGATACGCATCCGTTCGATGAGCGCCGTTCGCCCGTCTTTGCCCGCATTCAGGGTCTCGTCATTGAGTGCGGCATAGGTGCCAATGAACTGCCGATAGTCCGCGCCGAGCTGCTCAAGATCCCAGCATCGCGCGGCAAGGTCCCTGTCCTCGTCAAGTTCGCCCGTCCCGCACCAGAGGGCATCCACTTTTGCCAGCGGATATTCCGCGGCGAGCTCGCGGACCTCGGACATGAGGTCGTGGGGACTCAGCCACGTTGACGGGGACAGCTGGCCGAAGCCATGCCACGCGAGTTGTTTTCGGAGCTGTTCGCGGACGGCCCGTTCGGATTCCGGCACCTGGTAGATGGCCATGGTCCAGCGTCCCTCCCAGCTCTGGTCCCGGCGTCGGAAGATGCGTTCGCGTCCTTCGTCAAGGATTTCCAGCATGTGGGGAGTGAGGGAGTACACCGTTTCCCGCCCGACGCGCCGGGTGGTGAACCAGTCCTCCTTGCGCAGGCGCGACATGTTGACGCGGACCGTGGCCGCCTCAATATCAAAGACGGCCAGGAGTTCGGTGATGTCAGCAAGCCGGACCTCGTTCCCGGCGTACCGGAGGTAGTCCCCAAAAAGATCCAGGATCAGGGCTCTGGGCTTCCACTGCATAATGCTTCTCCAATACTTGCGTGCCCGGGCGGCTGTTATTCGCAGAACATGCAACAAGTCTGTTGACGAACAACATATTTATGTTACATTCAGTTGTGGGTCAGATCACAGCCGAACGGCCCCTCATCTCTGGCACAGTCACAACGTCGTGTATATCACCTGGAGTCCCCAATGGCTTTTCAATCGCCTGCCTCACTTCCGGTTCGCCCTCGCAAATCGGCAGCCGCTGTCATCTTTCTCTGTTTCCTGGCCATCGTTTTCGACGGATACGATCTGGTTGTCTACGGTGCAATCGTTCCCAAACTTCTTGCGTACGAACCTTGGGGCCTGACTCCGGTGCAGACCGGCGCGATCGGCAGCTACGCGTTGGCCGGGATGTTCATGGGCGCCATCCTCATCGGGTACCTCACGGACATCGTCGGGCGGCGGAAGGTCATGATGGTTTCCATTGCAGCCTTCTCACTGCTCATGCTGCTGACGGCCTGGGCACCGACTCCCGAGCTCTTCGGTCTGTTCCGCTTCCTGGCAGGCCTTGGCCTGGGCGGTGTCATCCCTACGGCCATCGCACTGACAGTGGAGTTCTCAAAGTCGAACCGGCGCAACTTCAATAACGCCCTTATGTTCTCCGGATACGCTGTTGGCGGGATCCTCGCCGCCCTGGTCGCCCTCGCCTTCCTGCCCGCACTCGGATTCCGGGGGATGCTGGCCCTCGGCGGCGTTCCACTCGTTGCCGTGTTGCCTCTGCTATTCAAGTTCCTTCCCGAGTCCCCAGCTTTCCTCGCTGTCAAGGGTGACCGGGCCCAGGCGGACCGCATCATCGCCGACTACGGACTGGAACCGCTTCCCGAAACACCCGTAGACCGCGGCGCGCCGGTGGCCGGCCGTTTTCGCACCCTGCTGACCGGGCGCCTGCTCGGGGCGATGGTCCTCTTCTGCCTGGCTGGTGTCTGTGGCCAGACGCTCGTGTACGGGCTCAACACCTGGCTGCCGCAGCTCATGGTCATCGCCAAGTACTCGCTGGCCTCTTCGCTGACATTCCTTCTCACGGTCAACATCGGCGCCGTCGTGGGTGTGCTCGTGTCCTCCCGTCTGGCTGACCGATTCGGACCCCGCCCGGTGACCGCAACGGCTTTCGCCAGTTCCGGCATAGCGCTCGTTCTCATGGGGACCAGCCTCATGCCACTTCCGGTCATGTATCTGCTTGTCGCGGTGGTCGGTTTCGGGTCAGTGGGAGCGCAGATCCTAGTGAACGGCTTCGTTGCAACTTACTTCTCAGGCGCAACGCGTGCCACGGCCCTAGGCATCACGCTCGGGATCGGGCGGATCGGCGCGGTCCTGGCTATCTCGGGCGGCGGCGTCCTGGTAGCGGCCTCACTGGGCAACTTCATCAACTTCTCCGTCTGGGCTATAGCAGCAGCAATCGGCGTAGTCGCCGTGCTGTCGGTGCCGCGGCTTCTCGCCGAGGCAACCACCAGCCCGGACGTCGAGGCCGTTCGGCCGACAATATCCAACACCGCCATACCGCACTGAGACGAGCCTCGTTGTCCCGGTTGAGGCCGCCGCCGGTGGAATCCGGGCATCAAGAATTCCTGCAGGCATAGCGCCGGCACATCAGCGCAGCCCGGCAACATCATCAAAAAGAAACCAAGGAGAACAGAGTGCAAACGCAACTCATCATCGACAACCAGCCCCGGAGCGCCCGCGAAGGCAAGACGTTCGAGCGGCGAAACCCGGTTTCGGGCGCTCTCGTGACCGAAAGCGCGGCAGCAAATGTAGACGACGCTCTCGATGCGGTTGAGTCGGCGTCAAAGGCCTTCAGTTCGTGGTCCACAACCGGCCCTACCGAGCGACGGGCCGTGATGCTGAAAGCAGCAGAAATCATGGAGCGACGGGGCCCCGAGTTCATCGAAACGATGATGTCAGAAGTGGGTGCAGCACAGCTCTGGGCCGGGTTCAATGTGTTCCTCACCGCGCAGCTGTTCCGTGAAGCGGCGGGGCTCGCTACTCAGATTCAGGGTGAGACGCTCCCCACGGATAAGCCCGGTACGCTCTCCATGACTGTCCGGCAGCCCGCCGGAGTTGTTCTCAGCATGGCTCCCTGGAATGGGGCAGGCGTGCTGGCGGCCCGGGCCATTGCCTACCCCATCGTCTGCGGCAACACGGTGGTCTTCCGCGCTTCAGAAACCAGTCCGAAGACCCATGCGATCATTGCGGAAGTCCTGCACGAGGCGGGACTTCCTGCCGGCGTTCTGAACTTCCTGACAAGCACCCCGGAGGACTCCGACCGGGTCGTCGAATCCATTATCGCGCACCCGGCGGTTCGGCGGATCAACTTCACCGGCTCTACGGCAGTCGGGCGCATCATTGCGGAAAAGGCCGCCCGCTACCTCAAGCCGGTACTGCTCGAGCTCGGCGGGAAGGCGCCTTTCGTCGTCCTCGACGACGCCGATATTGACGGCGCCGTCAATGCGGCCGTCTTCGGCTCCTTCCTCTACCAGGGCCAGATCTGCATGTCGACCGAACGTTTCGTCGTTGACGACAGCGTGGCCGACGAGTTCGTCTCCAAGTTCGCAGCACGGGCGGCGCAGCTAAGCGCCGGCGATCCGCTGGCCGATGACGCCTGCATCGTCGGTCCGATGATCCGCGAAGAGTCGGGTGCCCGCATCAACGGTCTCATCGATGATGCACTCGCCAAGGGAGCTGAACTTATCGTCGGTGACCGTGCCGACGGTGCCTCGATGCCTGCCACGATCATCGACAAAGTGCGGCCCGAGATGTCCATCTACGACCAGGAAACCTTCGGCCCCATCACCACGGTTGTCCGCGTTTCCGGCGTCGAAGAGGCGGTCCAGGTGGCCAATGACACTGAATATGGACTCGCCGCCGCCGTTTTTGGGGCAGACAGCACCAGGGCCTTGCAGGTTGCCATGCGCATCCAGGCCGGACACGTGCACGTCAACGGGGCAACCGTTCAGAACGAGGCTCAGGCTCCTTACGGCGGCATGAAAAACAGTGGCTACGGCCGGTTCGATGGCCGGGCCGTCATCAACGAGTTCACTGATCTCAAGTGGATCACGGTGGAGCAGTCCGACCAGCAATACCCGTTCTGAACCAAGAGGCCGAGGCATCCGAAAAGGAGAGACATGACAATGCAGGTAACCGCAGCGGTAGCTAGGGAACCGCGGCAACCGCTCACGATTGAAGAGCTTGAACTGGACGATCTGCGCCCGAACGAAGTACTTGTAAGAATGGTGGCCTCGGGCGTGTGTCACACCGATGCCATCGTCCGTGACCAGGTCTATCCCACACCATTGCCCGCGGTCCTCGGACACGAGGGCGCCGGAGTAGTGGAGCGGATCGGGGATTCAGTCACCACGGTACAGCCTGGTGACCACGTACTGCTGGCGGCCGCCTATTGCGGCAAGTGCGACCGCTGCCGGTCCGGGCAGATGGCCTATTGCGAGAACCTCTTCGCTGCGGACTTCGGCGGGCGGAGGCCTGACGGAACCACTGCGCTGAGCAAAGACGGGGAAGTGATTTCCTCCCACTTCTTCGGCCAGTCGTCATTCGCAACGTACGCCAACGTCGTCGAGGAAAGCGTCGTCCGGGTCGATCCCGACGTCTCCCTCGAGGTCGTTGCGCCGCTCGGGTGCGGCATCCAGACGGGAGCCGGTGCGGTCCTCAACGAACTCAAGCCCGCCCTGAACAGCACGCTCGTGGTTATCGGTACCGGCGCTGTAGGTTCCGGGGCCATCATGGCAGGCGCGATCGCAGGGTGCGCCCGCATCATCGCCGTCGACATCCACACGTCCCGGCTCGACCTCGCAAAGGAACTTGGAGCGACGGACGTCATCAACACAAAGAACGGTGACCTGACGGAAGAAATCCTCCGTTTGACGGACGGACGCGGCGCCGACTACGTAGTCGACACCACAGCCCGGCCCGAGTTGCTCCGCAAAGCGGCCGATGCTCTCGCCCTCAGGGGCACCCTGGCGCTGGTCGGCGCTGCCGCTCCCGGAACGGAGGTCTCCTTCGAGATCGGACTTTCACTGGTTAAGGGATGGACGTTCAAAACCGTGATTCAGGGAAGCTCCGTACCCCAGGTATTCATTCCCAAGCTCATCCAGTTGTGGAAGGAAGGTCGGTTCCCCATGGACAAGCTGATGCGCAACTACAGCCTGGGGGAGATCAACCAAGGCTTCGAAGACTCCGCCAACGGCACCGTCATCAAGCCCGTCATCGTTTACTAGCCAGCACCTGGTCTCCATGTGACGCCTTGGCGCTCATTACTGCATACGGAAGAGGACGACGGCGGGATGCTTCCCGCCGTCGTCCTCTTATGTTTGGTTTTTGATGCCTATCGGTGTCCGGGTTATTTGGTGACCTGAAGTCCGGTGTCCCAGTTGAAGTCGGCGAACTCCGGGTTGGCCTGCATGGTCATGAGGACGAACTGGAAGCCTTCGAGTTCCCGGGAACGCTTGAGCGGTCCGACGACGAGGGGGCGCATGCCGCCGGCGCTGACCAGGCTGCTGACCGCTGCGGTGGCGTCGGCGTTGTCGCCGGCGATGAAGACGTCCAGCGGCTGTCCGCCGGACTCGCCGGCGACCAGGGTGCCGGCGAAGGTGGTGTTGAACGCCTTGACGACGTTGGCGCCGGCGGGGGCAAGGTGTGCGATTTCTTCGGCGGCGGAGGTGCCGGGTTCAACGACCAGGGAATCGAAGGTCTCGAAGTTTACCGGGTTGGTGATGTCCACGATGGTCTTGCCGGTCAGGGCCTCGCCGTACGTGCTGACCACGGACTTGGCGGCGTCGAAGGGGACGGCCAGGACCACGATGGCGCCCTGGGGGGCGTCGGCGGTGGTGCCGAAGGTGACGCCGGTGCCCAGTTCGGCGGCCAGCTCCTTGGCCCTGGTGGCGTCCTGTCCGAGGATTTCGACGGTCAGGCCGCCGGCCAGGGCGCGGGTTGCGATGCCGCGGGCCATGTTGCCGTTGCCGATGATGGTGAGGTTCGTCATGGGAGTCTTCTTTCCGAATATGCGGGCCAGGAGGGTGTTCATCAGAGTCTGTTCTCTCGGGGGAGTGATGATTGAAGCTACAACTAAATATAGGCCGTGAAAGTTGAAGCGTCAAGTATTTTTCTGAACAGAATTTGATATTTGCTTTTAACGGCCACGCGACGGGCGGGCATGGTCAAGTGAGTTCTCCCCGGGCTTTGGTGCGGGGATTAGTAGATGCGGAGGCCGGGCTGGCGCTTATGACGGGCGCCGGGCCGCATCCATGGCATCTTGAGCGAGCAGTTCGCTGGTGCGCATGATGGCCGCGCGCCTGCGTTCTCCGTCCGGCGTCCCGGTGATTACGAGGGGGACATTCGGGCTCGAGACCCAGGCGTGGCACAGCGTGACAATGGTCAACAGGAGATCCTCCGCCGCCGGCTCGCTCAATGCCGGAAGGGCATCCCGGAGTTCGGTCACCTTGTTTGCCGAGCGGAGTGCGCGGGTCTCGGCTCCTACCGGATGCCCCTGCTCAAGCCCCTCCCAGAAGGTGAGGCGTGCGAGACTGGGGCGGCTCCTGGAAAAATCAAAGTACCGCCCCGCGAAATCTCCGATCGCAACAGGACCCGAGCCGACGATCGGGAGGTCATCCAGGGCGGTGACGAGTTCGCGGGTCAGTGCCGCTTCGAAGAGTCCGGCCTTGCCGCCAAAGTAGAAGTAAATCCTCTCCCGGTTGCACCCCGAGATCTGCGAAATCTGGTGGATGCGCGCACCGGAGAAGCCCCGTTCGGAGAACTCGGTGATTGCGGCATCGAGGATCTTCTTCTGCGTCGCGTCAGTGTCCCAGGCCATGGGTCCCATCATATCTCCAACCGTTCGTTTGCTTTTACGAAACGCCGGGCAGTAGCATCAATTCCAACCAGACGTTTGGAGATTGAGTGGAACACGAAGGCAAAGCGCTAGCGGCCGATGAAACGGATGCGCATCATCACCGAACCGTCGGTATGGCATCCGTCCATGTAAGGGCTGCTATCACTTGGGTGGCGATCTTTCCGCTGGCCGCAGTAGGGATGAGTATTTTGGCCGCATTGGCGCCGGAGTGGCCTCCGGTCCTGCGCGCTTTCACGCTCACACTTGTGGTCGTTCCCATTGCCGTCTACTTCGCTGTTCCCCGCTTTCTCCTGCTCCAGACGAAGCTGGGCCAAGCTGCGACGCGCACTCAGGCGCGGCACAGTGCGAAACGCAATTCGCGGGTTCGCAACCCACGCCGGGGTGCAGGATCATCCCGGCCACGATGATGAGGAGTCTGCCATGCAGATAACTGCCGCTGTTGCGCGCGAGCACAACACACCGTTCACAATCGAACAGCTTGAACTGGATGCCCTGAGGCCCAATGAAGTCAGGGTCCGCATGGTTGCAACCGGGATCTGCCACACAGACGTGCTCGTCCGCGACGGGGTTTATCCGACACCCCTGCCTGCCGTCCTCGGTCACGAGGGGGCCGGTGTTGTCGAAGCGGTCGGCGACTCGGTCGTCTCTGTGGCGCCTGGCGACCATGTTGTCCTCGCTGCCGCGTACTGCGGTCACTGCAAGCGTTGCCGGAACGGCCAGATGGCGTATTGCGAAAACCTTATGGCGGCGGACTTCGGCGGGCGACGTCTGGACGGCCAAACCTCGCTAAGCAAGGACGGAGAGGCCATCTCATCCCACTTCTTCGGCCAGTCATCCTTCGCGACCTACGCAAATGTCGTCGAGGAGTCGGTTGTCCGTGTCGACAAGGACGTCCCGCTCGAGCACCTTGGCCCCCTGGGCTGCGGCATCAACACAGGGGCGGGAACCGTCCTCAATGAACTTAAGCCGGAAATCGGGTCCTCGCTGGTTGTCTTCGGCACCGGCGCCGTCGGCTGCGCCGCAGTCATGGCTGCGCGCATCGCGGACTGTGCCACTATCGTCGCCGTTGACATCCACGACTCACGGTTGGAACTCGCCCAAGAGCTCGGCGCTACACACGTGATCAATTCAAAGACCGAAGACGTCGCGGGGCGGCTTCGTGAAATCACGGCTGATGCAGGCGTTGACTACGTCGTGGACACCACGGGTCTGCCCTCGCTCCTTCGCCAGGCGGCCGATGCCTTGGGCGTGCGCGGCACACTCGCCCTCGTTGGTGCGGCCAAACCTGGCACGGAGGTCAGCTTCGAGATCGGCGCGTCCCTTGTGAAGGGCTGGACGTTCAAGACCGTGGTCCAGGGCAGCTCGGTGCCGCAGGTCTTCATCCCCCGGCTGATCCAGCTCTGGAAGGACGGCAGGTTCCCCTTCGAAAAACTCGTCAGTGACTATGCCCTTGGCGACATCAACCAGGGCTTTGAAGACTCCAAGAGCGGGAAGACGATCAAACCGGTCATCGTTTTCTGACAGGTGCAAGGCCGGTGGTCTCCAGGGCCCCATGGATTTCCCTTCTTGGGATCACCTGACCGCCGGCCTGCCGGGTGCTTGCTACTGTCCCCAGCGGTAACGCATGTCTTCGAACAAAGCCGCGAAGTCAGCCGACGTCGACCCGCTGTCGGCCGGCCCGGATCACCCGGCCGCCGCGCAGGCGCCGGCGGCAGGCATAGACGTCGGCTGCAGCATTGGGCGGTGGCCCTGCAGGGCAGGCGGCGGCAGGCCCGCGGCGGCGGCGGTTGAAGCACCGCCCGTCGCGGGCCTGAAGGGTTGCGGACCGGAGACACCGCGGGTCAAATGGGGTCAGCCCAGCCGCCCCGTAACCCACTCGGCCAGGGCCGCGGCAGTGCCGCCATCAAGGCTGTGTCCGCCGGCGGAGCGGACGGCCGTGGTCTCGGCGCCGGACTCCGCGCCGAGATAGCGCCACGTGGCATCCAGCAGTTCCGCAGGAATGACCGTGTCGGCGTCCCCCTGGGCGACGAACATCGGGACGCCCTGCAGCCGGTCCGAAGAGGTGGGAACTCCTGCATCGAATGGCAGCGTCCCATAAAGAATTGCCGCACCCGCAAAGCGTTCAGGGTCGTCCAGGATGAGTCCTCCGGCGAAGGCGGCACCACCACTGAATCCGATGAGTATCACTGGCCGCCCGACCGGGGCGACGCCTTCCAGCCACTCCCTGAACCAGGCCATGTTCTGAGCAAGGGAATCCGGCAACGGGCGGCCGATACCGCGGTTAGCGAACCAGGCGAACCCCCGGCCTTCGGCGATGGGGGCCCGGACGGCCGCGTAGCTTGCAGCGGCGGGGAGGTAGTCTGCCAGTCCGATGATCTCCGTTTCGCGGGAGCCTCGGCCGTGGAGCAGGACTACGAGCGGTTGCGTGGGATCATCGGTGGAGTGCCACTGGACAAGGGGAGCCGGGAGGTGGTTCACGCGTCGGCGCCCGTCAGTTCGTCCGTCGTCGTGAACTCGGCGATGTTGGTCAGGGCGTAAGTCAGCGCGGCGCCGTGCCAGTCGGCATTGATGCTCGATGTCGCATCCGTAACGATGATGGGCCGGTAGCCGTGATCGGCCGCGTCCCGGAGCGTGTGTTCCACGGCCATGTTGGTCCAGACCCCTGCCACCACCACCGTGGTAACGCCCAGGTTCCGCAGCAGCAGATCGAGGCCGGTGCCGTTGAAGCCGCTCATTCGATTCCTCAGGAGAACCGGTTCTCCCTCGACAGCCTCCAGCCCTTCCAGTGCGTCGGCGCCCCATGAGCCGAGCTTGAGCGACTCGGGTCCAATCATCCGGAAGATGGGGGCGTTGCTGCCGCCGAAGTCACCCCCGGGGTAGAAAACAATGCGATTGTGAATGATAGGCATCGACTGGCGGCGCGCCCAGTCGAGCAACTGCTTCACGTGCGGCACCAGTTCCTGCTCAACAGCATGGCCGGCGGAGCCTGACGAGGCGAATGCGCCGTCCGAATGCACGTTGTCGTTCTGAAGGTCCACCAGCACTAGGGCGGTCTTGGTGAGGTCGAGTGGGGCGGTCTGCATGGAGTCTCCTGATTGGGGTCTTCGAATAATTGCTTTAACTTTCAACTAAGTCATGGATGTTTCTATTCCCCTCATGGCGGGGGAGTGCTCAGTGCGGAGTGAGGACGAGGTTGGAGAAGAAAGCTTCGGTGCCGATATCCACGAAGAGACCGATATTGCCGGCGGCCTGCTTACCCTTGGTCTCGGCGATTGTCAGGGTTTCAGTTCCGTTGACCGTCACCTTTACTTGAGTGTTGACGTCGATCTTTGGTGGATCCATTCGTCGGGGCCGATGTCGGCGCCGGCCTCGTAACGACCGTCGGGATACTTCTCGCGAAGCCGCTCATATTTCCACTCGGGGTAGGCGAAGTATTGAACGGCGCGCTGGTCGCGCGGGGATGGCGGACTGGCCTTCGAGCCGTTCAGCGGGCGGACGTACACGGCTTCAAAACGCTCAAGATCGCCGGCGATGCGGTAGGCGATGCCGGCAAAGGCCCGGGCGTCGGAGGGGCCTTTGCCGTTGAGGCGGCTGAGAATATCCACCTCGATGGTGCCGTTGTTAAAAGCCGCGGGAAGCGCCACGAATGTTGGCATGTCGACGTAGTCGATGTGGGGCACCCCCTGAAGCGTGACCGCATCGGTTAGTTCAACACGCAGTGCCGTTCTTCCTGACGCCTCTGCGGGTGTTGCGGTGACGGAGTGCAGCGTCGACCCTTCCGGGAGGACGGCAAGATCATATGTCGTGGATGTTGCCGGCGTCATCCTCGCACCGCCGTTTCCGGCATCCGGGCCAGGACCGGCAGAGTGGCCAGCGCGACGGCGGCCACAAGGGCACCGGGCATCAGGCTCCATTCTGTTGCGTGGGTCAGGAACTCCGCGGCGTAGGGCGCGATACCACCAAAAACGGCTGTGGCTGCCGTCGCGCCCAGGGCGAGTCCGGTGAGCCTGCCAGCGGGGGCGAACTGTTCTGCGGCGGCGGAGGCGCCGACGGCGGTGATGCCGCCGGCGATGCAGGCAAGGACGACGGCGCCGGACAGTGCCGCGGTGACTGAACCGGCCGTCATGAGGGCGAACATGAAGACCGGCAAAGCGATGGCAGCGGCGCACAGCACGAGCAGCGTGGTCCGTCGCCCAATCCTGTCCGAGAGCGCGCCCGCGAACGGCGTTACCGCGATCACGGTGACTGAAGCGACGGTGGACAGCCACAAGGAGCTGCCTTCCGGGAAGCCGGAGACCGAGGTGAGGAAGGTTGGGACGTAGATGATGCCGACGTAGTAGGCAATGGACGCCAGGGCGGAAATGGCGAAGGTTCTGTAGAGTCCGGCGCGCTGGGTGCGGAGGGTGAACCGCAGGGGCCGGTGCGTCCTGCCGGTCGGCTGTCCGGCAAAGACGGGGGTTTCGCGCAGCGTGCTCCTGGCCGCAAGCGTTGCCAGTGCCAGGAAGGTGCCGAAGGCGAAGGGGATGCGCCATCCCCAGTTGTCCAGGGCCGCGTGGTCCAGCATCGTGGTGGTGATGGCGGAGACCGCAACGGCGAGCAGTGCTCCGATTTCGCTGGCCATCGAGGCCAGCGAGGCGATCAGGCCGCGGCGTCCGGGCCGGGCACCTTCGTAGAGGTAGGTGCTGATGGCGGAGTATTCCCCGCCGACGGAGAAGGCCATCAGGCATCGCAGGGCGAGGAAGGCAGCCCAGGCCGTGGCGCCCGCTTGTGCGTGCGTGGGGAGCAGGGTGGTGGCGAACATGGCCGCAGCCATGACGGCCATGCTCGCCAGCAGTACGGGCCGTCGGCCGAAGCGGTCCCCGAAGCGTCCGAAGACCAGCGCGCCTACAGGCCGCAAGAGGTAGGACACGGCGAACACCGCGAGCGTGGCCAGCAGGGATTCCGCGCCGCCGCCGAAAATGACCCGGGACAGGATGGTGGCCATGAAGAGGTACAGGGTGAAGTCGTACCATTCCACGATGGTGGAAAGGGCTGCGACGGCGATCGAGGTCCGCGGCAGGGAATCGCCGGGGGCGGTGCCGCCTGCCTGGCGTTCTGCCTGGCGCGGTGGGCGGGGGAGGGCAGCGAAGAGGGGCATGGGTTCAACTCCTGGTTTGGAGGCAAGGCAGAGGCCGGCCCATGAGGTTGAGCCGTGCCGGGTCGGGTTCTACAGGTGGTGACGCTTAGGTGGTGACGACGAGTTTGCCGCTGGCGCGGCTTTCCTCCATGTCGGTGTGGGCCCGGACGATGTCATCCAATGTGTAGACCTTGCCGATGGGGACCACTGCGGTGCCGTCGCTGACTGCCTGCAGGAATTCCTGAAGCACGCTGCCGGGAAGGTCGGCGGCTCCGCCAGTGTAGGAGGTGAGCCGGACGCCCCGCGGAATGTAGTCGATGGGGTAGAAATCGGGGACGGTCCACTGGTTTGAGAGCATGCCGGTAAAGCAGACGACGCCGTGGATCCGGGTGGTCCGCAACGTGTCGCGCAGCGTCGGGGTGCCGACGAGCTCTAGGGCGGCGTCCACGCCGTCGGGAATGATGCGGCGCACGGCGGCGGCGAGATCGCCGTCGTCGATCACGACATGGTCGACGCCGATCGCGAGAAGCGCTTCTTGCTTGGCCTCGGTGCGGGTTGAGGCCAGGACGGTGAGCCCGCGGCGTTTGGCAAGGATTGCGGCGGCCATGCCGACGGAGGAGGTGCCGCCGCGAATGAGCAGGCTTTGGCCGGGCCGGATGTCGAGGCCGATGGTGAGGGAGCCGTGGGCGGTCTGAAGCATCTCCGGGATGGCGCCGATAACGGACCAGGGCAGGTCTGAGTCGAACGGTATGACCTGCCGGGCCGGCACGCAGGTGTACTCGGCGTAGCCGCCGTCGAAGGTGCGGCCCATGCCGCCCATCAGGGTGGCGACTTTTTGTCCGGCGCGGAATTCGCTGCCGGGGGAGTCCGCCACTTCTCCGACCGCTTCGATTCCGGGCACGCGCGGAAACGTGACGCCCTCGGCCAGGCCCAGGCGTGTATGCAGTTCCGAGCGGTTGAGCCCGAAGGCCCGGACCCGGATGAGCACCTGGCCGGCCCGAGGCACGGGGATGGGCCTGTCGCGAATGACCAGTGCCTCGGCCGGCCCCGGCCCGTCCAGCACAACGGCCCGCATGGTGCCGCCGCTCACTGCACGGCCTTCCGGGAGTTCAGCGCCGTGGGTTTTAGCGCCGCGGACTCCGGCGAAGGCCGGGGTGTGCTGCGGACCCGTGACAGGAGGTCCAGCAGCGTGCCTGCCTCCTGCCTGGTCAGGGCCGGGGCGAACCAGCGGGCAAGTTCGTCCTCGACCACGTGGCGGCCCTGCTCAACCACCGAGGTCCCCTCCGCCGAGAGTTCCAGAAGGGAGGAGCGCCGGTCGCCCGGGTTCATCTTCCGCGAGCAGTAGCCCGCCGCCTCAACCCGGTCAATGAGCTTGCTGGCGCCGCCCACCGTAATGGACAGCGCCGCAGCAATATCGAACACCCGGCACGCGCCAAGGGATGCAAGCACCACCATCGCTTCATACCTGCCGAGGGGGAGGCCGCATTCCTGGCGCAGGCGGGCGTCAACCGCGTCCCACAGTTCCGTTTCAAGCCGGGTCAGCGTGCTGAAGAGCGGATAGAAGTCAGTCTGGTCAGTTCTGGTGTCCATGGACCAAGATTAGCAGTTAGATTCCATGGAAGATACTTCCTTGGATTCCACTCTTGGTGGGGTGATCAGCTCGAGGGGTCGACCAGCAGTTTCATCTTCTGGCCGGCCCGGAGCTTCTCGAACCCTTCCTGGACCACCCCGCTGAGGGGGATGTCCTCAACCCATCCCGTGGTCTTGTAGTGGCCTTTGGCCATGAGGTCGATCACCGCCGAATAGTCGGCTCCGGTGTAGCAGATGGTCCCCTGGATGCGCCGCTCCCGCAGCACGAGGTTGATGAGCGGCGTCGGGAGGGGCTTTTCATAGATCGCCACGCTGACCAGCGGACGGCGTTCGCCGAGGCATTCGAGGGCTGATTGGACGGCAGGTGCAACCCCGGCGGCGTCGAAGGCCGCGTCTACACCGTCGCCGTTGGTCCGGTCGGCGATGAGTGCGGTCACGTCCTGGCTCGTCGGATCCAGCGTCCGTGCGCCGAGTGCCTCGATTGACTTGCGGCGTGTTTCGGACGGTTCGACCACGTCGATTTCGGACAGGCCCATGCCGCGGAGGGCGAACCACAGGCCGATTCCGATCGGCCCCGCGCCGTAGATCAGGGCGCGGCTCTGGTCATTGACTTCGCCCATGGTCGCGGCGTGATAGGCGACGGACATCGGCTCCACCAGCGCACCCAGTTCGAGCGAGACGTTGTCGGGGAGTTTGTGCACCTGGTTGCTCGGCACGACTGTGTATTCTGCCATTCCGCCGTCCGCCATCAGGCCGTGGAATCCGATCACGTTGCACAGGTTGTAGTGCCCGGTCTTACAGGGGCGGCACTCCCCGCAGCGGTAAATGGGCTCCACCGTGACTCTGTCGCCCTCGCGGACATCGGTGACGTTCTTGCCGACTTCCGTCACCACGCCGGAGAATTCATGGCCCAGGGTCAGGGGCAGGCATCGGCCCGTGAGGGGGTGCGGATCGGTCGGCGGAATGAAGATCGGGCCATCGTAGTACTCGTGAAGGTCGGTACCGCAGATCCCGTTGCGGCTGACCTTAATCTTCACTTGACCTTCGCCGGGAGAAGGTTCCTGAACGTCCTGTATCTCAAGTTTGTTCTTGCCGTAGTAGACCGCTGCGCGCATGGCGCCTCCCAAATGTTGTGTCTAGCCTCAGATGATGCGGATAAGTTTCTTGTTCGCGAACTCGTTGAGCCCGAATTTGCCGAGCTCACGCCCGAACCCGGAGCTCTTGACTCCGCCGAAGGGCAGGTCGGGGGCGCTCTTGATCGTGGTGTTGACCCCCACCATGCCGACTTCCAGGCGGTCAGCAACGTACGCGGCCTCCCTGTCGTCGTCCGTAAACACCGCGCTGCCCAGCCCGTATGGAGAGTCATTGGCCAGGTCGATTGCCTCATCCACAGACTCGACGCGGTGGAGGATTGCTACGGGCCCGAAAAGCTCTTCGCGATACGCGCGCATCTCCGGTGTCACGCCGGAGAGGACTGTCGCCGGGTAATAGGCGCCTCGGCCCTCCGGAACAACCCCGCCAAGATGGACTGTCGCTCCCTTGGATACCGCGTCGTCAACTTGTTCGGCGAGTTCCGCCCGGGCCTGCGCGGAGGCCATAGGACCGAGGCGGGTGTCTTCGCTCATGGGGTCTCCGGTTTGCCATTCCGAGGCCTTGGCCGTGAATGCTTCAAGGAATTTGTCCCAGTTAGAAGCATCGATGATGAGCCTTTTTGAAGACGTACAGGCTTGGCCTGCATTCCCGAACCGGCCCGCCGCTGCCGCGCCGGCGGCCTTGTCGATGTCGGCCGCCGGAAGCACGAGGAACGGGTCGGAGCCACCGAGCTCCAGCACGCACTTCTTCAGATATTGTCCGGCAAGTGCACCGATGATACTGCCGGCACGCTCTGACCCGGTGAGAGATACGCCTTGCAGTTTGGGGCTCGCGATGATGTCCGCGACCTGTGCAGAGGTTGCGAACAGGTTCTGGTAGACACCTTCCGGTGCCCCGGCCGCGTCAATGATCTCGGCAATTCGCAGAGCTTGCTGCGGACAGTTGCTTGCATGCTTGAGCAGGACGGTGTTGCCCAGCAGCAGGTTGGGTGCGACGAAGCGGGCCATCTGGTAGTAGGGGAAGTTCCACGGCATGATGCCGAGGAGCGGGCCGATGGGAGCTGTGCGTACCAACGCCCGTCCGGCGCCGGCGATCACGAGTTCTTCGTCAGCGAGCAGCTTTTCGCCTGATGTGGCGTAATACTCGTAGATAGCGGCGGAGAGCTCAACTTCAGCCTTGGCCTGGGCGATAGGTTTGCCCATTTCAAGGGTCATCAGCTTGGCAAGGTCTACGGAGTGCTGCCTGTGGAGGTCGGCTATGCGCTGCAGGAGGGCGCAGCGCTCGGCAAGATCCTTCGTG
Source organism: Arthrobacter sp. ok909 (assembly GCF_900104405.1). Classification (NCBI taxonomy): domain Bacteria; kingdom Bacillati; phylum Actinomycetota; class Actinomycetes; order Micrococcales; family Micrococcaceae; genus Arthrobacter; species Arthrobacter sp. ok909. The sequence goes on from NZ_FNJS01000013.1 coordinate 106,836, forward strand.
TGCCACGACTGGTAAGCAGTGTGAGAGCGGATCAAGGACGTGGTCACCTCGGAGGAGGACATGCTGTCAAACTCCTCCACCACCTCGCCACTAGTGGGGTCGACCGTTGCATATTTCTTCATTGAAATTCTCTTATCATGATGTAGGCAGCCCGGGACGGGGTAGGGGTCTACTGTCCGTCCCGGGCAGCGGGTCGTGTGGTGCTGATCAGGCCGGCGTCAGCGATTCGGCCGCGGTCATAAAGTTCGGGTACTTGTCCGCGGCTTCCTCAGCGAGGATGGAACGGTATTGCTTTATGCCACCGAGGTAGAACATGACCGTCCGCTTCTTGCCGGGGATGTTAGCCCCGAAGATCCACGAGGCGGCTTGGGGGAAGAGTGTCTGGTGGGCGATATCTGAGCACGCTTCCGTCCAGTCGGCCTCAGTCTCGGCCTTGGCTTCGAGCCAGCCGGTACCGGAGGTCGAAACGTGGCTGATCGTTTCGCTGATCCACTCGACCTGGGCTTCGATCGAGGGCGGAAGGTTCGTGAAGGGGCCGTTGGGGCCGAGGATCATGAACATATTGGGGAAGCCGTTGGTTGCCATGCCGAGATAGCTGGTGGGGCCGTCGGCCCAGTGCTCCTTAAGCGTTTCGCCACCGCGGCCGCGAATATTGACTCGGACATAGTTGCCATCCACAGCGTCGAAGCCGGTGGCGCAGATGAGGACGTCAAGTTCGTGCAGGGTGCCGTCGGCCGTGACGATGCCCTGTTCCGTCACCTTCTCGATCGGGTTCTCTTTGACATTCACCAGGGAAACGTTTGAACGGTTGAATGTTTCGTAGTAACCGGAATCGCAAAGCGGCCTGCGGGCGTAGAGGTCCGTCGGGGTAAGCTTTCGCCGGGTTTCCGGATCTTTCACGATTTCGGCGATCTTCCGGCGGATGAACTTCGCCGCTTCTTCGTTGGCGGCCGGGTCAGTGGCGATATCCGAGAAGGTCTCGAACATGAAGCGAAACCCTCCGCCTTCCTCCCAGGTCCGCTGGTAAATGCGCTCGCGCTCTTCCGGGGAGACGCTAAAGGTCGGGACGGCGCTCTCTACAAAGCCCATGGCGACGGACGAGTTCCGAACCTGGTCCCAGTTGGCCTCGAAGTTCTCCTGGTGCGCCTGCTGTTCCCGCGACGTAAGTTCGCGGTTGCCGGCCGGCACGCTGTACTGCGGGGTGCGCTGGAACGAGGTCAAGTGAGCCGCGACGGGTGCGCTGGCCGTAATCACCTGGTTGCCGGTGGAGCCGTTGCCGATTACCCCTACCCGCTTGCCAGCCAGATCCAGGTCTTCGGGCCAGGCTCCCGTGTGCACCAGTCGGCCCTGGAACGTTTCCATCCCCGGGAATTTGGGCAGATTCGTCGCAGAGAGCAGGCCGAGGCCGGTAACGAGGAACCGGGACTTGAACGTGACACCCCGGTCGGTACGCACTGTCCAAATGCCGTCGGACTCGTCGAATTCAGCGTCAGTCATGCCGGTTTCGAGTTGAATGTGTTCGCGGAGGCTGTAACGGTCAACAACACCATTCAAGTACGCCAGAATCTGGCGCTGGGGCACATACTTGGTGTTCCACGGAGTCTGCTTATACAGCTCGCGATCGAACGAATACTGGTAGACGAAGCTCTCAGAATCCGAGAGGGCGCCGGGATACTTGTTCCAGTACCAGGTCCCGCCTACGCCTCCTGCGCGGTCAATCGCGACCGCGTTGAGACCCAGTTCGTTGCGCAGCTTGTGCAGCATGTAGATTCCACCGAAGCCTGCTCCGACGACGAGTGCGTCGAGCTGGTAGATCTTCTCGGGGACGGCGTTGTCCATGATGTCTTTTCCTCCGACTATTAGGGCTCTGTGAGATAATTCACTTTGTAGTTACCAGTCTGTGGTGGCACAACAAGGACCCTGTGTCCCAATTTGGGACACACCCGTACGGCCGGAAAAGTCGCCATTGATACCACATCAGCAATAATTCCGGTTGCAGAAGAGTGCCGACGTCCGGCATCCGGGCAGGTAGCCGACGTTGCGAAGGAGCGATTATGTCCGACCCGGTGCGGGAAGCGCGGGAGCACTTGATTCGCGTTGGCCTCACTGGTCACTTTGGACCAAACAATGCGGTGCCCGACCTGATTGTGCGAAGCTGGCGCCGATCTATCAGCAGCGCAGTCGAAAGTTCCGTCCCGTCCCAGCGCTATCACGACGTGGATACGGACTCCCTGCTGTGCCGGGCTGCTCTGCCCGTACTCGACCGCTGGCAGCATCAGTTGGCCGACACCGGGACTACTCTCTTCCTCAGCGACCGGGGCGGCAGCATCGTTGCCCGGCGAACGAGTGACAACAGTGAGCGACGCCGTCTGGACAGCATGCACGCGGCAGAGGGGTTCGATTATTCGGAAGACTCTATCGGGACCAACGGCTTAGGGACGTCGATGGTTGAAAAACGTCCGGTTTTCGTCAAGGGGAGTCAACACTACAATGACGCCTTGGCCGCTCTGGCGTGCGCGGCTGTGCCGGTATATACGCCGGCCGGTCTTGTCGTTGGTTCTGTCTCACTCGGAGGGCCGCTCGAAGCTGCCAGTCCAATTATGCTGTCGCTTACGCGAGAGATCAGCCAACAGATCGAGGAGAGATTCCGGGTATCCTCCCGGCCTCAGGATCTCGCGCTGGCGATGTCTTTCATGCGCTTCAGCAGCTCGCAGCGTCCTACAGTTGTGATGGATCAGGAGTCCATCCTGGCTAACACGCCGGGTTTGCCTTACGTCAGCGTTGCATCGCACGTCATGCTCTGGGAACTGCTCAATTCCCACAACTGGTCCTCCAGCAGCACGCTGCATCGTGAACTGGACGGTACCCCCTACGAGGTCACGGCACGGAGGGTGGTCGACGGTCCGCGCGAGCACTACGTGGTGCACTTCTCCGATCTGAGTGAAGCATCGGATCGCCAACCCGGACCCTCCGTGTCCGCTCCGGTCCAGGGAGTGGGCGCATATGCGCTGGCCCCAAGTGCGGCCGCGCCGGCAGTTGTTCTTGTGGATGGACCGCGCGGATCCGGACGGGCCACTGTCGCCGGGAGACTGCGCACGAAGCAGGGAAGCACAGCACGTTTTGAAGTGTTTGTTGCATCCGCGGAGGCGGCCATTCCATGGACGACCATCGAGGACCTCTTGGCAGATGGCGTCGATGTGCTGATCCGGCGCTTGGAGGAGATGGCCGCGACGGAAGTCATCCACATTGCCAGACTTGTCGATTCGCACCGGACGGCGCGGACCGCCGGGCAGCGCGTCAGCAGCCTTCTGCTGACATCCTCGCGCGATCAGGCCGCGCCGGCCGTTCAGGCGTGGATCGACACCACAGGACCAGTAGAGCACACGGAAGCTCTAGCTCTGACCCCGGAAAGGATTCCCGGTCTGGTCAAGGCCATCCTCAACGTTGTTGATCCTGAATCCCGGCACACCATCTCGCCGGCTGCTCTGCAGTCGATGGTCCAGTGGAACTGGCCCGGTAATATCGCCGAACTTGCTGACACTGTGGCCGGGCTGATCGGGGAGTCGAAAGGCTCAGTCATCGAACGCCGGCACTTACCGAAACATTTGCAGCAGGCACCCCCACGACGTCACATGAGCATGATCGAGACTGCGGAGCGCGGGGCCATCATCAAGGCGCTCGATGCTGCTGGAGGCAACAAATCCGAGGCTGCCGCCCTCCTGGGCATCGGCAGGTCAACCCTGTATCGGCGACTGCGCCAGCTTGGCCTTGATACGGGCGAGGGTTCGATCTGATTCTGCAGACGGCTGGATCGGCAAGTCTTAGGCCAGGCTGGTCTCATCTAGGCTGCCGACTTCTTCCAGCACGGCCTTAAGAGCCGGACTTGCGTCGTCGCGGCGCCATGCTGCCCTCAGATCCACGTCGGCGGTTGCGTCCTCCAGCGGGACGAACACGATGTGCGGGTCCGTCGCGCTTCGGGCGACAGAGGCCAGCGTCAGATGGCATCCGACTTCTGCACTGACCAGGGCCAGTGCAGTTTGGGTGTCGGGCGCCACCTGAACGATGTCGGCGACGAATCCGTTGTCGTGCGCCAACCGCCTGAGCCGGTCGGGCAGGACTGCACCTTCGAAAGGCTGAAGTGAGATAAAGCCGTCGCCGGCAAGCCGCGCGATGGAAAGCCGACGAGCGCCGGCCAGTACGTGTGTGTCGGGCAGGGCCACGACAAGCGAGTCCTTCATGATCACACGCGAGGAAACCACCGGGGGGATGACATCCCAGCGCCCCAGGGCGAGGTCGGTGTCGCCCTCAACAAGCTTTTTCATGGCTGGCTGGGCGAAGTTCTGGCTGGACAGCTCGAGCTGAATCCCGGGCCGATTGGACCTGATCAACCTTGCGAGCCGGGCAACAATCGGGTGGGTGGAGACTCCGGCAAAGGCGATCCGGACGAGTCCGGACTCGCCGTTGTCGGCGGACCGTACGGCCTCTTCGGCGCGGCGGAGGGCCTCCAGCACTTCGGCGGCCGGTGCCAAGAGCGCCTGCCCGCTGGAGGTGAGCTTCACGGAACGGGTGCTTCGATCCAGCAGGCGCGTCCCGAGCTCGGACTCGAGCTGCTTAATAGTGCGGCTGAGCGGTGGCTGGGCGATGTGCAGCCGTTCGGCGGCCCGCCCGAAATGGAGTTCCTCTGCCACGGCCAGGAAGGCCCTGAGTTGGCCCACGTCCATGATTCCGCCCCTCGTCCGCCATTATTGATTCAACAGTATCACTGGCTCGCCTTTGTGATGCCTGACGGCAACAATGGTCGAACCTTCGGGGGCGAACTATCGATGCCCGGGAAGGGACCGTCGGGCTGTCCCGTGTTCATTTCCAGTCGTAGAAGCCCTTGCCGCTCTTGCGTCCGAGCTCGCCGGCCGTGACTTTGGCGCGCAGGACCTGGGGCGGTGCGAAGCGTTCGCCCAGGGTTGAGTGCAGGTACTCGGCGATGCCAAGGCGCACGTCCAGGCCTACGATGTCCGTGGTTTTGAGCGGCCCTACCGGATGCTTGTAGCCCAGGACCATGGCGTTGTCGATGTCTTCGGCGGTGGCGACCCCCTCCTCGACCATCCGCATGGCCTCCAGCGCGATGGCAACGCCGAGGCGGGAGGACGCGAAGCCGGGTGCATCCTGGACCACGACGGCGGTCTTGCCCAACCCGGACACCCACCGCCGGGCAGCCGCGACGGTGCCCTCCGAGGTCTTCTCGCCAACGACGACTTCAATGAGAGTGGACACGGGGACAGGGTTAAAGAAATGCAGACCCAAAAAAGACTCCGGCCGCGGCAACGATTCGGCCAGCCTGCTGACCGACAAGGACGACGTGTTGCTCGCCAGGTAGGCATGCGGGGCAAGCTGAGCAGCCACGGCGCTGAGCGCGTTCGCCTTGAGCTTTTCATCCTCGGGAACGGCCTCGACGACGAGGTCACAGGAGGCAAAGCCTGCATAGTCGACGCTCGTCGCAAACCTGTGTAGAACTTCGGCGCGGTCGCCCTCGAGCACGCCTCGGTCGAATGACGCCGCCACGGAGGCCGCGACGCGGTCCCGAGCACCCCGGGCAGCGTCCTCGTCGCGCTCGACGACTAGGACCCTCGCACCATTGATCAGGAAGGCGTGGGCGATTCCCGCCCCCATGCGGCCGCCGCCGAGAACGCCGACTGTGGCCGGAAGGAGGCCGGAAGGGGTTCTCAGGGATGTTTCGTTGGTATTTGTCATGGCTACTTCTTCCTTTCCAGGAACTGCTGCATGCGGTCATATTTGGCCTGGGATTCAAAGAGCATGCCCTGAGCCAGCGTGTCGATGAGGGGGTGGACCTCCCGCGGGGAGTGGTAAACGGCCTTCGTCAGACGCACCGCGAGGGGGTCCTGACTCGCGATCCGGTCTGCCAGGGAGTGGGCTGCCGCCAGGAGTTTCCCGGGTTCAGCCAGTTCTGAAATCAGCCCGGCCTGAAGGCACTCCTCGCCTGTCAGGATGCGGCCGGCGAGGAGGATCTCTTTGGACAGCGGTTCTCCGACGAGTTCGCGGAGCCGCCACGTGGCACCCGCCGCGGCCATGATTCCCAGGCCGGTCTCCGGGTTGCCCAGGCGCAATGCGGCCGTGCCGATCCGGAAGTCAGCGGCGTAGGCCAGCTCCGCGCCCCCGCCCAGGGCGTGTCCGTCGAGGGCCGCGATGACCGGCATGGGCAGCTTCGCAACGCGTTCAAAGAGCGAGGAGTTGATGCCTGCCAGAGCGTCATCCCGACGGCGTTCGCGTAGTTGGGCGATGTCGGCGCCGGAAGCGAAGACGGCCTTCGTTCCCGTCTCCTGGTTCTCCGGTGTTCCCGACAGGATAAAAATCTTGGGCGCCGCTTCCAGGTGCGCGCAGACGATGTGAAGCTCGCGGACCATGTTCGCATCGATCGCGTTGCGCACCTCCGGGCGGTGCAGGCGGACGTGGATGCGGTCATCATCCTCGGAAACCAGGAGTGCAGTGAAGGCGGTGGCGTCGAGATCCGCGGATTTCTGGTCGGGCGAAGTGCCCAACCCGTCGTGGGTTTGCTGAGTGCTCATTACACTCCCTCCAGAAGGAGGGCGGTGCCCTGGCCGACGCCGACGCACATCGTTGCCAGGCCGAGCTTGCGGACGTTGCCGGCCAGTTCACGTTCCATGCGCCCGAGCAGGGTGACGACGAGCCGGGACCCCGAGGAGCCGAGCGGGTGTCCCAGGGCGATCGCGCCGCCGTCGGCGTTGACGGTGTCGTGGTCCAGCTTGAGTTCGCGCATGACCGCCAGCGACTGCGAGGCGAAGGCCTCGTTGAGTTCCACGGCACCCAGATCACGCACCGTCAGGCCGGCGCGTTCAAGCACCTTGCGCGTCGCAGGGATGGGGCCGATTCCCATGATCTCCGGAGCCACACCGGCAGAACCCCCTTCGAGGATTCGGGCCCGCGGCGTCAGCCCGTACCTCTTCACCGCCGCCTCGGAAGCAATGACGATTGCGGAGGCGCCGTCGTTGAGGGAGGACGCGTTGCCCGCGGTGACTACGGAGCCGCCCTTGACGACGGGTCGGAGCCCGGAGAGGACCTCCATGGTGGTCCCGGACCGAGGACCTTCGTCGGTGTCGACGACGGTTTGGACACCCTTGCGCCCGGTGATGGTGACCGGAACTGTTTCCGCGGTAAAGCGGCCTGCCGCGATGGCCGACAGCGCGCGTTCGTGCGAGCGGACGGCGAAGGCGTCGCAGTCGTCCCGGGACGTGCCGAAGACGCGGGCCACTTCCTCAGCCGTTTCCGGCATCGAGAATGATGTCTTGCCGTCGCGGGAGTGCTGTCCTGTGAGGAAGGCGGGATTGACGAAACGCCATCCGATGGATGTGTCCACGATGTCTCCAGGCTTGGCGAAGGCCTTGTCGGGTTTCTCCATGACCCACGGGGCGCGGCTCATGGATTCGACGCCCCCGGCGACCACGATGTCTCCAGCGCCGGCCTTGATCATATGGCTGGCCATGATGATGGCGGACAGGCCTGAGGCGCACAGGCGGTTGACGGTGATGCCGGGCACGCTGTCCGGGTAGCCCGCCAACAGCCAGGCCATGCGGGCGACGTTGCGGTTTTCCTCTCCGGCACCGTTGGCGTTGCCGAGCATCACTTCGTCCACCACGCCAGGGTCAATGCCGGCGCGTTCGACGGCGGCCCGCACGGTCAGTGCCGCGAGGTCGTCCGGCCGGACGGAGGAGAGCGCGCCGCCGTAGCGGCCCACGGGTGTCCGGGCGCCGCCGATCAGAAAGGCTTCAGCCATGTTTGGGTTTCCTTTATTCGTTTCGCTGTCCGGGTTGGTCAGTGTCAGGATCAGCCGGTTCAGTTGAAGGCGGAGATGCCGGTGATGTCGCGGCCGACAATCAGGGCCTGCATGGAGTCGGTGCCCTCATAGGTGGAGACAACTTCCATGTCGGTCATGTGGCGGATGACGTGGTTTTCCAGGAGCAGTCCGTTGCCGCCCAGCAGGTCCCTGGCCTCGTTGCAGATCCACTTGCCTTTCTGGGAGGTGGCCATCTTGACCATTGAGGCCTGGGCGTTGGTGAGCTGGCCCCGGTCCGCGAGTTCGGCCATGCGCGTGCACAGCAACTGCATCGTGGTGAGTTCGCTCAGCATGTTCGCCAGCCGGGACTGGACCAGCTGGTAGGACGCGATGGGTTTGCCGAACTGGTGGCGCGTCTGGGCATAGTCGGCGGCGATTTCGAAGGCCGCCATGGCGTGCCCGACGGCCTCCCAGGCGGCACCGCCGCGGGTTGCCTGGAGGACGCGGGAAACGTCGCGGAAGGAGTGGCACCCTTCCAGCCGGCTGCTGGCCGGTAGGTGCATCTCCTCGATGACGATGTCGGCCTGGAGAATGGCGCGTTTGCCCACTTTGCCGGTGATCACGGTGGGGGAGTAGCCGGCGGGGTACCGGCCGTCGTCGTCCTTTTCAATCACGAAGGCGTTGACGTTTCCGTCGTCGGTGTTGCGGGCGAACAGGACGATGACATCGGCCACATGCCCGTTGCCGATCCAGCGCTTGTGGCCGTTGAGGACCCAGTGGTCCCCGTCGCGCCGGGCCCGGGTTTCCAGGGCGACGGAGTCCGAGCCGTGCTCGGGCTCGGTCAGTGCGAAGGCGCCGGTCTTTTCAATTCTGGCCAGGGCGGGGAGCCAGCGTTCCCGCTGCTCGGCGCTGCCGAGAATGTTGAGGGCGCCCATGCACAGGTTGGAGTGGATGCCGAGGAAGGTGTTGAGGCTGCCGTCTGCGCGGGCCATTTCGCGGGCCACCATGCCGGCGGCTTTGCGGCTCATTCCGGGGCATCCGTAGCCCTGGATGGTGGTGCCGATAATGCCCAGTTCGGCCAGCGGCGGCAGCAGTTCCGCCGGGAATTCGGCCTTTTCCCAGTAGTCGTTGATGACTGGCAGGACACGCTGTTCGGCGAACTCGCGGACCTTGTTCCGGATTCCGATCTCCTCGGGGGTGAGGTCGTCATCCAGGCGGAAGTAATCTGACGTCGCGCTCTGGCGGTCGGTGGTGGTGGTCATTGAACTTTCCCTTGTTGAGCCTGCTTGAATTTCGGTGATACCGGCGACGGCGGGTTGGGGTTCCGGGGTGCCGATCGAAGCCATTCGAGAATTGGCTCGCGGTGCGCGTCGTGATCCGGTGGGATGAGGTCGTAGCTGACAGGAGTTTCCGAGAACGTGATGGGGTTGCGGATCCCAGGCAGGGTCTCAGTGCCAACACCGACGTCGACGACGGGATTCAGCCCTATTCGCTCGGCGAATTCAAGGCCTTGTCCGACGTCGTTGATCGGGGCACAGGGGATTCGCGCCTCCGTGAGGACCTCGAACCATTCGGACGAGCTGCGGCTGCCGAGCGCTTCCTGTAGCAGCGGCCGCAGCTCTTCACGGTTCAGGCTGCGCTGGTGAGCTGTTGAAAACCGGGCATCGTCGCTAAGGACCGCCACATCCAGAGCCAGGCACAGCCGACGGAATTGGGGATCGTTGCCGATGGCGATGACGATGTCGCCGTCCCCTGTGGACAGAGGCTCATAAGGGTAGATGCTGGGGTGCTCGTTGCCGAGCCTCGTGGGAACGCTGCCACTGAGCAGGTAGCCCGCTGTCTGGTTGACCATCCCGGAGAGAGCGGAGGACATCAGGTTGACTTCGATGCGCTGGCCCCGCCCGCTGCGTTGACGCTCCTGGAGCGCCGCGAGAATCCCGATGGCTGCGTGCAGGCCGGTGATCACGTCAAAAACGGCTACGCCGGAGCGGAACGCCGGTGTATCCGGCGCTCCGGTAAGGCTCATCAGGCCGGACGACGCCTGAACCAGCAGGTCATATCCGGGCAGCGACGCCCCGCCGGCCGTTCCAAATCCGGTGATGGAGGCATAGATGACCTTGGGATTCCCCGCTGCGACCGAATCGTAGTCGAGGCCAAACCGGTCCAGCCCGTACGGTTTGAAATTCTCCACCACGACGTCCGCCCGCCTGGCGATGTCCTGGGCGATGTCCCGGTCCTCCGCATCCTGGAGATCCAGGCTGATCGATCCCTTGTTCCGGTTGATCGACAGGTAGTACGTCGACTGGCCGTCGCGGACCGGAGGCTTCCAGGTGCGCGTTTCGTCGCCGTCGGGGCTCTCGATCTTCACCACGGTTGCGCCCATGTCCGCCAGCAGCATGGTGCAGTAGGGGCCGGCCAGCACGCGTCCGAAGTCCGCGATGAGCAACCCGGACAGAGGTCCGGTACCAGTACGGCCGAACATGTCTGACGTGGAGGGCCGCTCCTCGCTGGTGAGGGACTGCTCCGGCGCGGACTCGGATCCGGCATCCTGCGGCCAGGCAGTCCTGGGGCTTGTTTCGGTCGTCACGGCTCTCCTCGGAATCGTCGTCGATGCATTCAACGATGCCACCGGAATTACCTCCAGTCCAATACTTATTAGGATGAGTATTGTTGCTCCAGAGGTAATAATCGAACCGAGTCTCCCTTCTGTTGAGATCAGGAGAAAACACGCCAAGCACCCCGGAAGTTGTCCGGGGTGCTTGGATCGGCTGATATCTACGGCCGCATGGTTTAGTTCCTCAGACGAGGACCATCCCGCCGTCGATCATGACAACTTGGCCTGTCATGTAGTCGGAGTCGTCTGAGGCGAGGTAGAGGGCTGTGCCGGTCACGTCCTCAGGCGTCCCGGCGCGACCGGCGAGAATGCCGCCCGAGAACTCGGCGAAGGCCTGCCCCGGCGCCGACGTGTCCCCGAGTTCCATTAGGTCCAGGTCGAGTTTGCGCCACAAGGGCGTGTCGACGACGCCGGGAGCGAAAGCGTTGCACGTGATGCCGTGCTCAGCGAGTGCCCTTGCCGCCGCCTGCACCAGCGCGTTGACAGCGAACTTGCTCGCACAGTAGGGCGCGAAGTTCGGGTAACCCTGGCGACCTGCGATCGAAGACGTGAGAACCAGCTTGCCGCCCGTGCCCTGGGAGATCATCTGCTTCGCGGCCTCTTGCTGACAGATCAACGACCCGAGGCCGTTCACGTCCAGCGTCGAACGCCAGTTTTCCTCCGTCACGTCTAGGAAGTGCATTGGACGGATAATGCCGGCGATTGAAAACATTACGTCCAGGCCGCCGTATGCTTCCACTCCTGCGGCGACGGCAGCTGCGACGTCCTCTCTGTTCACGACATTCCCTGAAGCCGCGATGACTGTCCCACCCGCCGATGTGAGTTCATCTCTTGTTTCTGCGGCTGCCTCGGCGTTGAGGTCGAAAATTGTTAACCTTGCTCCTTCTGCGGCCAAGCGCCGGGCAATAGCCCGCCCCATACCGCTTCCAGCGCCCGTAATAAGGATCCGCTTGCCGTCAACACGTCCTGCCATGAACTAACCTCCTTGTTTTTCGAGGTCCGAGGGGGCGCCTAACACATGAGGGGCGCCGACGCCGGACCGCGCACCGTTCGTTTCTGTCATTCACCGGACAGGCGTCTTTGCGCTGCATCCGGGATTGCGTTGCGGTGTTCCTAAGGTAGGCGGCGTGACTTATCAAAGGGAAATACCTATTTTGGGTCCCATTGATACCCCGCACGCATAAATACGGGACCGTGGCGAACTCCGCCCCCGTCTGTCGCGATCGAGCAGACCAGCGAGGCCGCGGTTTAGGTAGAGGCGGAGCTCTCGGGGCCACATGATCAGCGCCCGCTTCGGCTGGTCTCAGTCGGCCAGCGTGAAAACGGATCAGCCCTTCTTGCCGTCGCCGAGTGGAACAGACCTTCGCTACTGCCCGGGCCCTGCCGCGCCGGGCCTAGGGTGCCCAGGACACTCCGTCCGCCGCGTCCCTACCCCTGGGTCTGGTCCGCCCACGCACGGCCTCTTGCCCTCCGAAATCAAGGACGTCGTGTCCTGTGCGGAGCCCACCGGATGCCCGTTCCGGTGCGTTTGCCTCCGGATATTCTCGTTCAGGGCTGTGCTGGACCACACGTTGTCAGCTGCTTCTCGTGCCTACCGACCCGTATCACAGGCCGCCGGCTGGGCGTTTCCGCGGGACCAGCTGGCTGCGCCCATGCCGTCGCTGGCTTGGCGTGTCTGTGCCGCTGGTGCCGGTGGGATGATCTGATGGATCATCCGGAGGTGCCGATGGCAACTGGGCGGAACGCATTCAAGCCGCGGGCCTACTTGCTTCAGACTTCCGACGACTAATGGTTGTCTAGGATTGCGGATGTGGCGCCACCTCCACGAATTCCAAGCCCATGCTGACTCGGCAACGCGAGCCCGCGTCGCCGTGCGCCGGGGATCCGGTAATGCGCGGGGCCGGCACTATATAGTTGAAGCTGCAAGTAATCCGTGTATCGTTGAACCCAGTGAGCTGCCCGCTGCCGTGCCGGTGGCCGGTGACGGCCCTTCGTTCCATACCGTCCTCCAATCTCCGCGGTCCACCAGCCGCACCCCCGGATCCCGGATTCCCCTGACCCAAGGAGCTGACCCTTCGAATGAACACCACACTGCGCGACGTGCGCTCGCAAAGCTGGACCGTTGAGGCGGCTCCCTATGCGGCCGCACTCTTCCTGCATGGCTTCGGCTCCAACGAGAACGACTTGGGCTCGCTAGGCCCCGCGCTTGGGTTAGACCTGCCTTGGGCATCCCTGCGGGCGCCGATTGAGCTTGGCAACGGCGGCGCGGCATGGTTCTCGATCACCACCCCGGGAAACCCGGCGGCCAGGGCTGTGGAGAATGCAACCGACGCCATCTGGGACTGGGTCGAGGCAAACGTGGACCCCGGCACCCGCATTGTGCCCATCGGGTTCTCGCAGGGAGGGCTCATGGCTAGCCAGCTGCTGCGGGCGCGGCCCGAACGGGTGCTGGCGCCCGTAGTGCTGGGCGGATTCGTGCTGGGCGGATTCGTGCTGGGCGCACCACAGCCGGGCGACGAGACACTGCGCGGCAGCCGACCAGCCCTGTTCTGGGGCCGAGGCTCAGACGACCGGGTCATCGCCCCCGCGGCGATTATCCGTAGCAGCGAGTACCTCCCACAGCACACCTCGCTGATCGAGCGGGTGTATCCAGGGCTGGCACACGGCATCAACACACCCATGCTCGAAGACGTCCGCGACTTCCTCGCCGTTGAGGTCGGTTCTCAAGCGGTGGCACGCGCATGAGCGTCACCGTTCCCTTCGAGATCGGGATATTCACCTTCGGCGAGCTCACCCGCAATGCTGAGGGGAAGCCCATGGATGCAGGTGCGCGCACCCGCGACATCCTTGAATGGGCGAGGGTTGCCGACGAGGCGGGGTTGGACGTCTTCGGCGTCGGCGAGCACCACCGGGAGGACTTCGCGGTGTCCTCCCCCCCGGTCCTGCTGGCCGCAGCAGCCGCGCAGACCAAGAGAATCCGCCTGACCAGCACCGTCACGGTCCTCTCGAGCGCCGATCCTGTCCGCGTCTTCGAGGACTTCGCAACGCTGGATCTCATCAGTGCCGGGCGCGCCGAAATCACCGCCGGACGCGGCGCCTACCTGGAGTCCTTCCCGCTCTTCGGCCAGCGGCTGGAGCGCTACGACGAGTACTTCGAGGACCGGCTCGAGCTCCTGCTGCGGATCCGCGACGAAAACCCCGTCACCTGGAACGGAACCACCCGCCCCCCGCTGACGGACGCGGGAATTTGGCCGCGCCCGGCCCAGGCCGCCCTGCCGATCTGGGCTGCGGTCGGCGGTACGCCGGCCTCGGCGGCGCGTGCCGGAAGGCTGGGATTGCCGTTATACCTGGCGATCCTCGGGCGCCCGGAGGGGTTCGGACCCCTGGCCGAACTATATCGACGCTCGGCGGCACAGGCGGGCCAGATGCCGGGGCGGATCGGCGTGACGTCGCATTTCTACGTCGAGGAGACCTCGCAGGGAGCGAAGGACACGTTCTTCCCACACTATTCGTCATACATCCACCAGAACATGCCACGCACCGGGCGGCTCGATCGCGCAGGTTTCGAGGCTTGGGCGGCCCCGCGCGGTGCGCTCTTCGCTGGCAGCCCGGCCGAAATCGTCGACAAGATCCTTTGGGAGCACGAGATCTTAGGCCACACCCGCTTCCTCGCCCAGGTTGGCCTGGGCGGCTTGTCCCAGGCGGCGACCCTGCGCTCCATCGAGATGCTGGCGACCGAGGTGCTGCCCGCTGTCCGGGCGGCGCTGAAGCAATAGGGACACCTCCGCGATATCCGAACAACGACAAAGTGGTGCTGCACCCGCTCCGCTCCGTGCTGCCTCTGCGGGAGGACGGGTTCCCGCGGGCGAAAGATCCGGACCCGCCAGGGGACCTGGAACAGGCCCGCGTAGGAAGCGAGGTGGCCTGCGGTGGGGAATTTCCCTTACCGACGACGTCGGTGACGACGCGTTCGGTTGCCCTGACGCCCTGCATGACGGCGAGGTCCCTATTGTGCGGGATTCAGATTGACATTCTTAAGCGCGTCACGGACGGCTCCTGCCTCCGTTCCGCTACCCAGCGGCACGTCGGTTTGACTCGGCTGAAGGCCGATGAGGCAATTGTCCGCCCCAGTACTTCGTGTCCTAGGGTCGGTCGATGAGACCGTCTCTTTTTTGTGTCTGACGGGACTGGTTCCCATGCGCCCCTCTTAGAGGCTTAGAATCTCCCTCATGGGGGACGAGTGCTTCCTCGTGATTGCTTATTTTGGGGGGTGCGAGTTGGGGTTCCGTTACCGCAAGTCGAAGAGTTTCGGGCCTGTACGAATCACGGCGTCGAAGCGCGGGGTGAGTGCGAGCATCGGGGCAGGCCCGTTCCGGGTAACGAAGTCCACGACAGGCCGCACGACGAGCACGGTGAGGATCCCTGGAACGGGCGCCTCGTATGTGACCACCCGCTCTGGCCGCCGGCCGACACAGAGACCTGCTACCCGGGGGTCCCAACCGGCTCGCCCGCAGGCTGCGCGTCAGACCATCAGCGACGAGACATGGCGGGGACTCCTCTCAACCGATGGGACGGCCGCGGCGTCGAAGTTCCAGCGTAACTTCGTTCGTGCGGCCGTAGCACGCGGAACGGGCAAGCGCCCGAGTCTGATGCACCTAACCTTGGGACAGGCGGCGCGCGTCCTGGAGTATCTGGGTCAGAGCCAGGCTACGTTGAACGCCGGCGGCCGCGGCGTGCCGAGCCTAGAGAAGGCCGGGACATTTGCCCAGTGGACCATGTTCGGGGTTCTGCTGCTGATCGTGACGGTATCCTCACCTACCGGGTTCCTGCTGGCCGCGGGGATTGTCGGGCTGATGTTCCTTCTTCGGAAGCGACGCCGTGACAGGCAGGCGTGGGAGGACGCGACCTGGGCGGTGAGTCCAGTCAGCGGCGTGCAAGGAATCGCGGTTCCTGATGTCCAGATGGAGGCCCAGGTGAATCACGCCGCCCCAACGCGGGTCGCCTCTGAGGCTCGGGCACCAATTTCGCCGGTCAGTCGCCCCGTTTCCTCAAGCCGGGGGCTGTATCGCGTGTCGCTCGGCCGATCGGAATGGCCGAATGTCGAAGTCGTGGGCGAGCACGCGTACAGCCAGGCGATTAAAGCCGCGGTGCGCGGCAGTGGGGCGCCGATCGCTGCACGGAGCGACAGTGAAGTCGAAGGCGTTCAGGTGGAATTGGTCGCCGAGCCGGATAACCCGTATGACACGAATGCCATCAGCGTTCGTTGGCGGAGCCAGGTCCTCGGCTATCTCAGTGGGGAAGACGCGATCCGCTACGCTCAACCTCTCAAGAGAATTATTGCGAGTGGGCTCACTGCGGTTACGACGGCTCGCATCTGGTCGTACGACGGCGGCGATCGGCTCCAAGCCCGAGTCACGGTCGCACTGCCTGAGCCGGAGCTGATCGCGCCGCTCAACGAAGCCCCGACGGGCGTCACCACTCTTGTACCGTGGGGTTTGGCGATTCAAGTCCTCAAGGAGGAGGACCATTTCGACATACTTTTCAACTACGTGCCGCCGGAGGGGGTCTGTCTCCTGATCGTCAGTCTGCACAAGGCGATCCGCACACTTAAGAACGGTGCCGAGCGTCCATTCGTCGAAGTCCGGCTTGAAGGTGAACGCGTCGGTGAGCTTAGCAACGTCACCTCGGCGCATCTGTTGCCGCTTCTCGAGCACACCGAAACCATCGGGGAAACAGCCCTCGCTTACGCAAAAATCACCGGCTCAGCCCTCGCTGCCCAGCTCGTTGTGCACGCCGCCAGGGCCACCGAGATCAGCAACGACTGGCTGTCCAGCGGTCCACACCCCGCCCCAAAGCTCCTTCCGTGGGCCACGGACTATGAGGTCCCGCCGGCTTACGCTACATAGGAGACACCCCGGACAGCTCCGATCAAAAAGACGTGCCAGTGGGCAATGAGAACTCCAGGGATTGATTTTTGGGAATGGGATCCCCGATCCCGAGGCGACTGGTATGGCTTTCGGAACCGCTGTGGTTCCTGGCCATGTACCGGACACGGACCTTCGTCCAGTGTGCTGGCTGAGCGAGTTCCAGTAGCGCTTCGATCGCCAAGCTCCTTGCCGTCCGGGAATTGGGTGTGTAACCGTCCGGCTGGCTGAGTTTTCGGGGTGTGTACATTGTGCACATTTCGAGCTTCGTATCGGGGCGTTTGTGGGCCGGAGTGGGCCGGATTCCGCATGTTTCCGCGGGAGCCCAGTGTTAGCAAGGGCTGGAATGCAGTTCGAGTCCCACCTCGGGCACAGTGTTTTCGCATGTCATAGGCTTTTTGTCTTCTTGCTGTTGACAAAGCTTGACTTTCTCTAAAAGGGGCGCGACGCAGGCAACGGCCGGTGTAGCCGGGGAGGGCGGAGGTTCTGAACCGCGCCAGACGTCCCTTTCGCTTCGTCAAGGGGCAGGCAATGGCGACATGCAATCAGCTAGTGCTCTTATTGGACTGGACTGGAATGGGACTGCCCTTACGAAGGAATCAGTGTCCGGCGGCGACATCTTCAAACGGGTCGCGCAGGCTGCCCGCTTCAGTTGATGTAGACCCACGCGCCGGGGCTGCTAGCCCTGAACTTTGCGCCCAGGACTCATCCTCCTCTTCGTCAGAGTAGGCACGCTCGCTGATGTGCTGGTCAATGTCGTTGCAGCGCATAAAGATGTCGTGACGTCCGTCGAATGCCTGCCGAATAGCCTCTACGTAGTCCCGGGGAGTCTGGTACAGCTCTTCCTTAGTCATACTGCTGATGATCGAACTCACGTGTTCATCGATACGATCCTCCAGATTTGGAAGCACCTCCTCCTCTATTCGACGGATTAGGTCGGCATACTCCTCTGGCACAAACAGACCCTTGAGGTCAGAGTTAGCCCACGCGGGGTCGAGGCCGTCGATGCTGTACTCGACGATCCGCTCGACTGCCTCGCGGCGGACGTTTTCGGGCAAGGCACCAGCCTGCTGAAGCCGGCTGAGAACGCCCGGTTGCCACACAGCTTCGACCATCATCCCGAAATCCGCCATGCCGGCCAACGCGTCTGCATGTGCTTCCGCCCACAAGCGTAAGAACTCGTCAGAGCACCGGGTCCGGAGGAACCATGCGCGCGGGCTTCCTGACAGTTCGCGGCCATCGGGAACGGGAACACGCGGGGCGACCAACGAGTACATCGTAGGCGGAACCTGAACCAAGGTTCCTCGCTGGTTCGGCCCGCCGCAATCGAGCCCGGAGACTAGCTCGTCTGTCGTCATGCCTTCGAGGTAGACCGACAATGTCGAGATGTCGCGAGCAACGGAAGCCGCAAACCCCTCTCGGATCGTAGGGTGGTGGAAGCGCCAGACAGTGTTGCCGTCAGCACCCACGGCCGTGGACAGGAAAGTGCCCTCGATAGCCGTGAACGCCCTTGTGGTTTCAGCGACCGTCGCCCCAAGGGCCACCACCGCAGCCGACAGACGTCCATCGGGATTTGCAGCGGCTCATGGCCGACGGCTACGGCTTCGGCGCCGAGGGTGACTGGAAGACCGCCATCCTGGTCCGCGCCGCCAAGGTCATGGGCGCCGGACTGCCCGGCGGCGCCTCGTTGATGGAGGACTACACCTACCACCTCGTCCCGGGGCAGGAAAAAATCCTGGGCGCCCACATGCTCGAGGTCTGCCCATCCCTGACCGCAGGCAAACCCCGGGTCGAAATCCACCCGCTGGGCATCGGCGGCAAGGAAGACCCCGTCCGGATGGTCTTCGACACCGACGCCGGACCCGGCGTCGTGGTGGCCCTGTCCGATATGCGCGACCGGTTCCGCCTCGTGGCCAACGCCGTGGACGTCGTGGACCTCGACCAGCCGCTGCCCAACCTGCCGGTGGCCCGCGCCCTCTGGTCACCCAAACCGGACTTCGCCACCTCCGCCGCCGCCTGGCTGACCGCCGGGGCCGCGCACCACACCGTGCTGTCCACCGCCGTCGGCATGGACGTCTTCGAGGACTTCGCCGAAATCGCCCAATCCGAACTGCTCACCATCGACGACGGCACCACCCTCCGGGGGTTCAAGAAGGAACTGGCCTGGAACGCCGCCTACTACAAACTGGCCGGCGGCCTGTGACCGGCACCGAATACGGGCTCCGGCACGGCGACTACACCGCCGTCATCACCGCACGCGGAGCCGCGGTGCGGGAACTGCAGTTCCGGGGACGGGACCTGATCGTCCCGTTCCCGGCCGGCGGGCCCAACCCCGACTTCCGCGGCGTCATCGTTGCGCCCTGGCCGAACCGGATTCCCGACGGCAGGTACACCTTTGACGGCGCGGACTACCAGGTCCCGGTCAACGAGGCCGGCCGGCAGTGCGCCCTGCACGGCTTCACCCCGGAGCTGGACTGGAAGCTGGAATCCTCAACGGAATCCGCCGTGAAGCTCTCCTGCGCCATCGAGCCGGGGCCGGGCTATCCGTTCACGGTCGGACTCACCGCCAGCTACCGGCTGGACGTGGACGGCCTGCACACGACCGTCGCGGCCACCAACATCGGAGGCAATACCGCTCCCTACGGGGTTTGCCCCCACCCCTACCTGCTCGCAGGACCGGCGCCGCTGGATGAATGGACCCTCGAGGTCCCGGCGCGGAAGTTTCTTGAGGTCACGCCCGAACGGTTGCTGCCCGTGGCCCTCCGCACGGTCGTCGACCACGAATTCGACTTCCGCACTCCGCGAATGATCGGCGCCACGAAGATTGACCACGCCTTCACTGAGATTGCCTTCGACGCCGACGGCGGCTCCAGGATGGTCATCCGGGATCCCGGCGGGACCGGAGTGGGCATGGCGTGGGACCGCAGCTGCCCCTGGCTGCAGATTCATACGGCTGACAAGGAGCACCCTGCGCCTAACCGGCTGGGATTGGCCGTCGAACCAATGACCTGCCCGCCAGATGCATTCAACAGCGGCCAGCACCTGGTGCGGCTCCAACCCGGAGCGTCCCATGAAGCGTCATGGAGCATCTTCGCTTCCTGACCGGACGAGTCCACCGAGCACTGGGCAGAGCGCTGCCTCCGGACCGGAGTGACGCAGCGGCCCGAATTGCGGGATGACGTCACACCGCCGTCGCCTCCTGCACCTACGAGATATTGCCGCCGAGGTTGGCAAGAGAACTCCCGTAGGGGCCGGCGCACCGCGTCACTGGACTGAGCCGACGGACCGAAGGGGTCATAGATCGGCCGTCGACCGTGGACAACTCTGAGTCATCCGCCTCGGCTCCGTGGCGAGCTGTCAGGCGACCGACCAGTCTGCGACCAGAATCCCTAAGTGGCAGGGGCCAGAGGCCCCGGACTCGGAAGACCTCCCTGAGATCGAGTCCAGAGCATAGGGACGCACACTGACCCAGGCTCGCTTGACGAGACTCCTGCACGAAGTGATCGGTCCGGGATCAAAGAATGCACACTTTGGAACAGTGCCGCCCTTCTTTGCACGACCAGCAACCGTAGGATTTTTGAAAGCGGTCTCACAGCTTTCGGCGGGGCAACTCCGGCCGGAAGGGCTGGGCCGTTCGTGCCGTCAAGGCCCGGCCCCGCGACCCATAAAGACCTTTCCGTGCCGCATGCGTGGCTCCGGTCCGGGGGATGCCGGCCGCGAGAGCGAACTGCATATGAGTGCTACCAGAACAGGAACGACCCATGATCACCGTCGCCACCGGGCCTACTTATCACGTCACAGGAGACGAGCCCCAGTTGATCGCCGAACGCCTCGATGCCGCTGAGAAATTGGCTCGGGAAGGGGCTCTCAGGGAAGGCAGTCACGGAATTCTCGTGACCCGCCATGGACCGACCTCGTTCACAGTAAATCTGAGCCCAGAAGTTCCCTACGGCATCACTCAGGAACGCGATCTCGCCTAAGACCGGGACAGTGCTGGCAAGAACGATGTGAAGGCAGCCTGATCCTGGATATGCCCTCCCGCGTCACGGCATGCCGTGGACGGACATCTGCCGATGCTGACCCCAGCTGACCAGTACCCGAATCGAGCACGGAAGAAGAAGACCCGCATGTCACCAGACGCGATACTTCACCACACTGCCCTCACGACCAATGCAGCGGCATAACGCGTTCATGGGAAGATCACTTCGTCGACGGCCGTTGCTCGCCTATCCAGCGTCGACTGACAGCGGCCAGCCCCGGACAACACCGGGTGGTCGATGGTTGCTGGCCGTTCTGTCCCTCGAACTGGTATCGGCGATGTCAGTGCTCCTGCCTCTCCTGTTTGGTCTTGAGCCGTGGGACGACCGGGGGGTCCCCGCGAGGATATCCACGATCGCCTCGGTCCTGCTCCTTCCGGTCGTCCTTCATGCCGCCTGGAGCCTTATTCGGCAACAGCGCCGCGATCGGATCGAGGCATCAACTACCGCCAGCTTCATGGAGACTGTCCTGAGCACATCCCGGGAGTGGCTTTGGGCCGTCGCAGCCGACGGCCGGTTCACCTTCTCCAGCCGCGCAAGTCGGGAACTATTAGGCTATGAGCCCTCCGAACTGGTGGGACGCCCGTGCAGTCTCATCATCGACCTTGCTGAACTCAAGACCGCCCGGAAACCAGATGCACGTGCGGGCCGGGAAGGGCTGTTGCTTTCCGCCCGCCACCGGGGCGGGCGGAGCCTGAGCGTTGAGGTCGTCGGCCGCCGCCGATTCGACATGGACGGCCGAGGATCAGGATTCGAGGGAATCGCGCGGCCGCTGGATCTCTCCAAGGCAGAGAGCCCGGCGGACCAGGAAGTCAGGGCGCGCCTCGATCGCCTGTTCGCCACCCGGACATTGATCACGGCGTTTCAGCCGATCCGTAATTTGGGAACCGGCGAGATTGTCGGTGCCGAAGCGCTCACTCGCTTCGTCAGCTCTCCCTTCAGGTCTCCGGATCAATGGTTCGCCGAGGCGGATTCAATCGGGCGGGGCCTCGAACTCGAATTCCTTGCCCTGGAAACGGCGATGCTCGCCGCAGCGGATCTTCCCGCCCATCTCCATATTGCTGTCAATGTCTCGCCGGCGGCCTGCCTTGATCCGAGGCTCAGTGACATCGTGAGGGATTCCGGTCTGAAACCCGTGCGAATCGTCGTGGAGCTGACTGAGCGCTCAGCCGTGGCTGACTATGCGCGTCTCGCCGCAGCACTGGCCCCACTTAGAAGCGCTGGGCTACGTATAGCTATCGACGACGTCGGCGCCGGGTTCTCGTGCATGCGCCACATCCTGAGGCTCAGCCCGGAGCTGATCAAACTTGACCGGACAATCGTGGCGGGAATCGACGACAGCCCCAACCAGAGAGCCCTGTGCGCGGCGATGGTCAGTTTCTCCTCACAAATCGGGGCAAGTCTTGTCGCCGAGGGAATCGAAACCAGTTCAGAACTGGCCACGGTAACTGAGCTGGGAGTCAACACCGGGCAAGGCTATCTCTTGGGACGACCATCTGTGCTTCCGGCGGACTGGTCCCATTGGAGACAGGGGAACCGGTCGTCAACGATTGGAAATGACGATACCTAGGGCCGATCCCTCGGAGCAGGGCCAGACTCCCGACCAATGTTCCCACGACTATACGGAAAGTATTCAAATGACATCAGCTCCCGAAACCGTCTTTTGGACGATGCTTACAGGTGCAGAGGCCGCCCGGGACCATATCCGCGGTGCTGGGGTTGAATCAGGTTTCAGGGCTACGTTCTTCGATGAGGACCGTATCAATATCGAGATACCATTTTCCCTCCGCAAGCGACGCCGAGCCGCGAGGCTTACCGCTACCGTGCGGCCGTCCGCGCGTGGGGCAGACATAGCCTGGACAGGAAATTCCGGCCCGCTGAACCACGATCATCTGGTCAGTATCGAGGAAAAGCTGCCCGAGGGTGTCATGTATTACCACGGGCTCGAGGACGCCGCGTTGAGGGCGGGTCTCTCCTTGGGGGACCAACCACGTTACGTGTCATCGTTCGCGCGCTGGCTCGAGACGAAACCGTCCGAGCTATCGGGGCGGGGCACCTGAATGAGACCGCAGGGCACGTCGTCCTCACGACCAGGCGCCTTCTCGTCATCGAAGCGTCCGGCCTCGGCTCGCGAACACTCCTTGATGCCCCGCACGGATCCATCGAAGCACTGTCGCTGGGGAAGAGGATCACCGGAGAGATCCTCCGGGTCGCCCTGTCCGCAGGCCCGATCGTAATTTCACGGCTCGGCCATGGGGAAGGCCACGGCATCGTCAGGAGCTACAGGGATGACCAGAAGGAACGCGCCCGCTTCGTATCCTCCTCCGTGGGGCGCAGTATGGCCCCTGGTCCCCGAAATCCATGACGGCCGAGTCCCCTTCGATTGGACGCTGGCCCAGCGAACGTGCCGCATGTGCCGCGGGGTGGGCCCGTGTTTCCACCCGGGCAGATACGAACGACAGAAAGAGAACGACGTAAGTGGTAATCGACTACGACGAAGTACGCTCCGACCTCAAGGACGCACAGAACGGTTCCCTCGAAGCCTTCCAATCCGCAAGCACCCTGGGTGCACGCCGCATCGTCCGTGAATTGGATGAGGCCGACGCCATCGCCTCTGGCTGGGAATTTATCGCCGAGGAACTGATCGTGCGGATTGTCCCCCAGGCCGAGGACGAGTTCACCTGCTACTCCTGCTTTCTGGTCCGGCACCGTTCCCAAATCTTCCGCGAAACGAACGGCCGCGCCTACTGCTTGGAATGCGAAGGATAGACATTTGGGTGGGGAGCGCCAGGCACCTGTGAGGGCGTCAAATGAACGCCCCAGGTTTTGGATGCCGCCGGCCGCGAGCAAGCCGAAGCAAACGGGTCGTGTGGGACGCATCAGATATCGCGACAGTAAGGAAGCCCGGCGAAAGCGTGGCACGAGATACCAGACGGGATTCTGTCCGGCCGGTTCACAGCTCGGTCAGTTTCCTCAATTCGGCGGCTCGAATCCGCAGGAGTTCCGGTTTCTCCTGCGCCTCCCTGAGCGAGAGCCCCGTAAGTTCCCTAATGGCACGCCGCATGGCTTGTGGGCTTGTGAACCCGCTGGCGCCCGCTATGTCCGTCAGAGAGCGTTTCCAGGCGGTTGCTTCGGCGAGGAGCTCTAGGGCTTCCAAGGTCCGCACGGCGCGGATGTGCCCGCTCACTTGGAGCCTTTCGTCTTCGAAGAGGTAGTAAAGGGCCCGGCGTGAAAGAAATGAGTAGGCCACGACCTCGTCAACAGTGAGGGCACGGTTTCTGAAGTTCTTGCGCACGAACTTCTTGATCGCCACGATGCGGGCCAGCTTAAGGTCGCCGGGATCGGCCGGGGTCTCGAGCAACGAACCGACCAGGGCCGTCATCATCGACCGGACGACCGGTTGGAGACGCTGCATCTCCTGCGCTATGCCCGACCGCTGCCAGCCGGACAAGGCCGGAAGAATCAGCCCACGCATAATCGGGTTTTCTCTGATGTCGGCCAACCCCTGCAGCCGTTTAACTGATCTGTCGTCCAAGCCCAGCAGCCCTCGGTCGAAGTGGAGCCGCACCGCGCTGAAGCCGGCTGGCGCATAGAAGTTGCCCGGCAACGAAAGATCAAAGAACCTGACTGTACCGGGAGAGACGGCTTCGGAGCGCCCCGAGAAGCTGAATTTGGCACACGAAGTCCTGAAATACACAAGCCAGTCGCTGGGCTTCGGATCCCCGTTCCAGTAGCAACTGGCGGGTTCATTCGTGACATCCACAAGGCTGAACCCGGGACCGTCCAGGCTCAGTGCGGTGGGATTGAAACCCGGTCGCACTAGCTTTTCGGCTTTTTCCAACCGGGTAGGAGCATCAATGGCGCTGCCGTACCAGCTGCGCCAATGTTCGAATTTTTCTTCGGGGCTCAACCCGGCCGGAACACTGTAGCGCCTGATCTGGTCCTGCGGTGCCCTGTCCGGACCGGCGGCAACGACGTTGCCGCGAGATATGTTTTCCATGGGCTTGGGACCTTCTGGCTAATCCGAGATTCAATGTGCCGCGTCGCTGCAGCAGAGAGAGTGATCGAGTTGTACGGGTCGTCGATCGCCAATAGATTCTATCTGGGGCCGGTCAGCAGGTGCGTCCGCTGATGGTCGGTAGACTTGCGCGGCGCTGGCCGACAGATCTGTTGTCCACTGAGGCCAGGCGCAGCCGACAGCAAGCGGTTCACTGGTTCCACCGCCAGTCCGGCGTCCATGGCTCGAAGTGCAATCCCGGTAGCGGGGGACCTGTTCCTGGAACTCGCCAGCACCAGATTCTCTGTCACAGCGGGTGCGCCGCCGGCGTACACTGCTTCCTTCAAGCCGGCCAGCAGCAAGTCAGTGGCACCCAGCCACCGGGTTCTGACAGTGATGACGTCAGGTCGAAGGAGGTGGATGCTCCCTAAGAGGGTGTCACCTATGTCCCGACCTGCCTGTCGCAGGACACTGACTGCAGCCGCATCGGCCCGCCGGACAGCGTCGCTGATCGCGTCCGGTTCGTCTTTGGAGTCCGACGACAGGCTCGCAATTATTGCCTCTTCTCCTGCGATGGCCTGCAGGCAATTCGTAATGCCGCAGGCGCAGGCCGGCACCGACGTGCTCTTCGCCGACGTGCCCTTCACGGGCGTGTGCCCGAAAGCCCCCTTCGACGTCCTGAGAACCCCCAGCGTTCTACCGTGAACGAGCACGGCACAGTCAATGGTCTTGCCCACGTCCAGGAAGAGCATGTTTTGCGGACGAGGGGTTCGCGACAGGGCCTCGGCTGTTGCCACGGCCCCCAGCACGGAATCAACGACGACCGGGCGGCCACCAAAATATTCAGGCCATTCCAGATCCGGCGCATCTTCATCCAGGGCAACGCCCGTTGCTACGAGCTGGACGGGAATGGCGTCTCTGGAATTCAGGTGCGAAGAGGCCGCAGCCAGGCAGGAATCCAAGATCGCCGCAGACCCGCCACGGCCGGTTTCCACGCGCTTCGCAGCAGACAACGGCTGCCCCGACAGGTCGAAGGCCTGCACCTTTGCCTCGCGGTCCCCGAGCAGGACGCTCATGACCGCTCCGCCGTTCGGCATGAGGCGATCCTGAGCGGATGGCCGGCCACCCGTCGAGGGCGCCTCCTTGGTGAGTCCGATGAGTCCCAGTGACGCTAAGGTTCTCATCTTGTCTGTTGCGGCGGCGCGCGAAAGGCCTGTCAGGGCTGAAAGTCGGGCCCGGGTCAACGGTGGAGAGCCACGAAAATGCTGGAAGACCTCTCCCGCCGAAACGCGAGGGGGAACGGTCATGACTTTAGTCCTTGGTGCTGAAGGCGGCGTCGAAGGAGGTGTTCGAGGCCGGGAAGTCGTATTTCTTGAGTGCGGCGAGGGCTTCGGGGGCGCCGTGGAGGCGGTCCATGCCGGCGTCTTCCCATTCGATGGAGATGGGGCCGTCGTAGCCGATCGCGGTGAGGGCGCGGAACGAGGACTCCCAGGGCACGTCCCCGCGGCCGGCGGAGACGAAGTCCCAGCCGCGGCGCGGGTCGCCCCAGGGCAGGTGCGAGCCCATCACGGTGTTCCGGCCGGTGGGCCGCAGCTTGGTGTCCTTGCAGTCCACGTGGTAGATCCGGTCCTTGAAGTCCCAGATGAAGGAGACCGGGTCGATGCCCTGCCACATGAAGTGGGACGGGTCCCAGTTCAG
>NZ_FNJS01000043.1:0-36688 GCF_900104405.1 Arthrobacter sp. ok909
GGAGTTCCCGGGCGGCGAAGATCGTGCCGAGCTTGACCGCCGTGGGATAGACGTCGTTGGTGGACTGGCTGAGGTTGACGTGGTCGTTGGGGTGCAGCCGTGCGTAGTCGCCCTTGGGGCGGCCGAGGATTTCCAGGGCCCGGTTGGCGATCACCTCGTTGGCGTTCATGTTCGAGGACGTCCCGGCACCGCCCTGGATGACGTCCACGACGAACTGCTCGCTGAGCTTGCCGTTCATGACGTCGGCGCAGGCATCCTCGATGGCCCGGGCGCGCTCGGCGTCGAGCAGCCCGAGCTCGTGGTTGGTGCGGGCGGCGGCCAGTTTCACGGCAGCCAGTCCGCGGACCAGGTACATGTTGGAGGACAGTGGCTGGCCGGTGATGGGGAAGTTCTCCACGGCCCGGAGGGTGTGGACGCCCCAGTAGGCGTCGGCGGGAACATCCCGGTCGCCGAGGAGGTCGTGTTCCGAGCGGAAATCCGGGGCGGTATGGGCGATGGTCATGGGGTCCTCACAGGGCTTCGTTGACGGGTTTGGACGGTAAGAATCTGGGGCCGGGGCAGGCCAGGGTGACGCGTCGGCCAGCACGGCGGGTCTGGTTGGTCCACGGCACAGTGGACGGGCCGGCTTGTGGCGATTACGGCAGGGGATGGTGAGTGAAATCCGGGGTTTAGGATCTAGCGCGTATGGCCGGACCTGGAGTTTCCGCTTCCGGGGACGATGGTGCCCAGGGCGCATTCAACCCCGTGCAAATGCAGCCTCATGGCCTGGGATGCTTCCTCGGCTGATCCATTCTCGATGGCCGCGAAAATGCGGGCGTGTTCCTGACCCGATTCCTTGCGCCGGTCAGCCACGAGGTTAAGGGTGCTTGATTGGTTAGCCATGGCGTCGCAGATGTCTGACAGGAATGATTCGAACACGCCATTGCCGCTGCACCGGGCAATGGTCACATGGAACTCAGTGTTCAAAAGCACCCACTGCTGGAGATCGTCTTCCTCGGACATTTCTCGAAGGATTTCCCGAAGAGCCTCCAGGTCTTCACTGCTGCGGCGTTGGGCGGCGAGGCCCGCGGCCGGCACTTCCACGTGGGGGCGGGCTTCAACGAGGGCGCTGGCCGAATATTTGCCGAGTTTGAGGTCCTGGGCCACCTTGTCAGCGATCACGAACGTGCCCTTTCCCGTGTGGGTGGCCGTAAGTCCCAATGCGGTGCAGGAACGCAGCGCCTCCCTGACCATCGTGCGGCTCACACCGTACTGTTTGGCCAGCGATGCCTCCGAGTCGAGGCGGGTGCCGACAGGGATCTTGCCGCCCTCGATAGCATTGCGGAGGGATGCGAAGACCGCTTCGGCCGCGCCAACGCGTACGACTCGATCTTGCGCAGCTGTCCAGCTGTCCAACAGGTTCATACGAAGACTATGGCACCTGTCACACAGACCGTCAAGGAAGTCCCGAAAATGACGCGATGGGGCGGCCTTATGTGTTCTCGCCAGTATCACGGAAGTCGACTCTGGTGGCTGGCTGCATGGCCTGAGGACGAGGATCTCCACACCCTGTGTCCCTCATGCGGCCGCGTTTACCACGACGCGGGCATCGAAGAGACAGGGACCGCGCCCGTTGCTCTCCGAGTCGACGTCACTGCCGGACCGATTGCAGAGGCAATCCGTGCCCACTGGGACCTCAACACGTAGCCCAGTGGCCGTGTCCGGGGAACTGGACGACCACGGCCTCCCCCCGGCGCGCTCGACCTTGAACCACGGATCGCCCAGGCCGAGGCCCAGAGCCTTGGCCTCGGGGGAGCGGTGACGGCGCAGCCGTCACCGCAGGAAGCACGATCAACGGGCCGCCCTGCAGCGCGGGTTGAACACCCCGGACCAAGAAGCCAGAGCCGATGAACGGCGCCCGGCTCTGGCGTCCTCGGTCTGCATGAGGTCTGCGGTCCCGCGTGCGTTGCCTCGTCGTGCGGGGCAGCTCAGGGCCTTGGGCGCACGGTCTTGCGGGGAAATTTGCGGACCTTGACGGCTTGTCTTGGGCTTGGCAAGGTGGAAGTCGGATCGAGGAGGCGGGCACCATGCAAGAGAAAAGCTGGTCGGTGAACATCGTTATCGACGAACATGAAAACCAAACGCGGGCCACGGCGCGACTGAGGGCCGAGAACCGGGCTGAACTGGAAGGAGTTGGGTTGGCGAGGCTGAATCCGGTGGACTCGGATGTCCCTGAGATTGGGGACGAGTTGGCGACCGCACGCGCCTTGGCGGACTTGGCGCATCAGCTGATCGAAGTCACCGCGGCCGACATCGAGAAAATTACCAAAGAACCTGCACATCTCCGTCCTTAGCCCTGCCATGCCGAGCGCGTCGGAGATTCCCGGCGTCGGACGTCGTCGGTGAAGGCCCCGGCGGCGGGGTCGGGCGAGGGCGACGGCGAGGCCGGCCTGGATCCGCCTCCCACCCCAGGAGCTGCTCCGGGTCGCTCTGGAGGCGCTTCCCGTCCGCCCACCAATAGGTGGCCCCGGGGCTGGGCTCTGCACGATTCATAGGTGTAATTCCCGCAGACGTCGCTAGGACGCACGACGTTGCGGAAAGGCGATGCGGTCAAGGTCGTTCGCGGCAACCACCCTGGCTTGACCGGCGCGACCCCGGGCCTGCTTGGCAAGAGGGGCAACGTCCCCGTAGCGCGAAGAAAAGTGGGTGAGGACGAGAGTCCCCGCGCCCGCCGATGCGGCCAGCTCGCCCGCCTGCCCCGCTGTGAGATGGCGGAACTGCGAGGCGAGCGCGGCGTCGTCGTCGCTGAATGTGCACTCCGTGACGAGCAGGTCGGCGCCCTCCGCCAGTTCCTCCGCGCCCTGGCAGGGCGCGGTATCCATGACGAAGGCGAAGCGTTGACCGGGTCGCGGCTCGCTTACCTCCTCCAGACTCACGCCGCCCAGGTTTCCTTGGCGCATTAGGCGGCCGACGTCGGATCCCGCAATCCCGACTGCCGCGAGCCGGTCAGGAAGGAGTGTGCGCCCGTCGGGTTCCACAAACCGATAGCCAAAGGCCTCGATGCTGTGATTCAGCGCCCGGACCTCCAGGCCCGGGGCGATCGGCTCGGAAGTCCTGTGGCCGGGGCCCTCGTGTTCGTCGCCCCCGTAGCCCCCATGTGGATGCAGCCGAAGATCTATGCCCGAGGACGCGACGGACACGAGAGCTCGGACGGTGTCCTCCCCGGTGGCAGGATAGTGCAGGTGGACGGGGTGGTCGACCTTGTCAAGGGCCATGCGGGAAAGGACGCCGGGCAGGCCGTAGCAGTGGTCGCCGTGCACGTGCGTGAGGCAGATGCGCGTGATCTGGGAGACGGTAACTCCGGCGTGGATCATCTGCCGCTGCGTACCCTCTCCGGGATCGAAGAGGAAGTCTTCGCCATCCCAGCGCAGTATGTACCCGTTTTGGTTGCGGGTGCGGGTCGGGACCTGCGAGGCGGTGCCGAGGACGACTAACTCACGCATGAAGTCCAGTGTGCCACTCGATGGCGACAACGGGCGATGTCACCATCGGCGGCAGCCCCATCCCCGAAGCCAGCAGGGTCACGCTGTGCTTCGCGGCGGCAAACCGCGATCCGCGCCGCTGGGAATACCCCGACAAGTTCCACCTCTCCCGTGACCCGTCCGGACATCTGTCCCTCGCCATGGGCATCCACCAGTGCGTGGGCCAGCACGCAGCCCGCCTCCAGGCGGCGTCATTGCTGGAACAGCTGGTGCCCCGGATCAAGAGCATCGAACTGGCCTCGGCGATCGAACGCCACTACAACAACACCCTTCTTGGCTGGGACTCTGTGCCCCTGCGGTTGACGCTCGCCTAGGCCACGGACATGCAGAGTCACCGTAATCGATCAGGCATGCCCTATTGGCTCGAGGCGCCCGGCCGTCTGGCGGCCTCTCCGGGCGAAACAAACTGTCGCCCCCGTTCTTGTGGGGAGCGCACAAAATCCTGCGAACAGCCGGAAACTACTGTCGCCGGTGAGGCATATCCACGAAACCCAGCGAAAAGGACAATCAATGACGATTCAGGCAGATCCGGTGACCACCGAGCATGAGATTCTTGAAACCGCCCGCCGGCAGGTCCTTGAGGAAGGACGCGGGCTGACGCAGGAGCAGCTGGTGGAGGTCCTGCGCCTGTCCGATGATGCCCTTCCGGCGGCGCTGCAGCTGGCGCACGAGGTGCGGCTCAGGCATTGCGGGGAGGACGTGGAGGTGGAGGGCATCGTCTCCATCAAGACCGGCGGCTGCCCGGAGGACTGCCACTTCTGCAGCCAGTCCGGGCTGTTTGACTCCCCGGTCCGCGGGGTGTGGCTGGACATCCCGGAACTGGTCAAGGCGGCCAAGGAAACGGCAGCAACCGGGGCCACGGAGTTCTGCATCGTGGCCGCCGTCCGCGGACCGGACATCAAGCTGATGAACCAGATCAAGTTCGCTATCGACCGCATCAACGAAGAAGTGGAGATCAACATCGCGTGCTCGCTGGGCATGCTGACCCAGCGCCAGGTGGACCAGCTCGCCGCGTGGGGCGTGCACCGGTACAACCACAATCTGGAAACGGCGCGCAGCTATTTCCCCGAGGTGGTCACGACCCACAGCTATGAGGAGCGCCTGGAGACCTGCGCCATGGTCAAGGCCGCCGGCATGGAGCTGTGCTGCGGTGCTCTGATCGGGATGGGTGAATCCCTCGAGCAGCGCGCGGAACTCGCGTCCCAGCTCGCGGCCTTGGAACCCCATGAGGTCCCGCTGAACTTCCTGAACCCGCGGCCCGGGACTCCCCTGGAGAACCAGGGAATCATGGACGGCAAGGACGCTCTGCGCGCGATTGCCGCGTTCCGTCTGGCCATGCCCCGCACCGTCCTGCGCTACGCCGGCGGCCGGGAACTGACCCTCGGCGATCTCGGCACCAGGGACGGCCTCCTCGGCGGCATCAACGCCGTCATCGTGGGCAACTACCTCACCACCCTGGGCCGCCCCGCGGACGCGGACCTGAGCCTGCTGGTTGAGCTGAACATGCCGATCAAGGAATTTCAGAAGTCACTGTGAAACCTTCAACCCATACACCGCACGGGTCAGCCGCCGGCACGTTTTGCGGGCACTGCGGGGAGCCCGACGACGGCGGTTCCAAGCCGCCGTCGGACCCCCACCGACCCTGCCAGGATCGGCTGGTGCTGGAACCGCCGCGATTCTGCGCCCACTGTCGGCGGCGGATGAAGGTCCAGGTCACACCGACAGGCTGGTCCGCGGAATGCTCCCGCCACGGGGTTGTGGTCCAATGACACCGGCCCGAGGGAGTTTGATCCAGCGGGACCGCGCACGGTTGTGGCACCCCTACGCACCAGCCTCCCCGGATCTTCCGTTGTGGGAGGTCGAGGCGGCCGACGGCGTGCGGCTGCGGCTCCGCAGCGAAGACGGCGAGCACCATGAAGTCGTGGATGCCATGTCCTCGTGGTGGTCGGCGATCCACGGCTACCGCCACCCGGTGCTGGACGCCGCCGCGAAGCGGCAACTGGCTGCCTTCAGCCATGTGATGTTCGGCGGCCTCACGCACGCCCCGGCGGTGGAGCTGGCCGAGCGGCTGGTGGCCATGGCCCCTTCCGGACCCGGCCGGGCACCACTGGAGCGGGTGTTCCTCGCGGATTCGGGCTCGGTGTCCGTGGAAGTGGCACTGAAGCTGGCGGTGCAGTTCCAGACCGCTTCCGGCCACCCCCGGCGCCAGCGGTTCCTGAGCCTCCGCGGCGGATACCACGGCGACACATTCGCGGCGATGGGGGTCTGCGACCCCGTGGACGGCATGCACTCCGCCTTCCCCGGGCTGCTGGCCGGCAACGTGTTTGCTCCGCGTCCCCCGGCCGCAGCGTCCCCAACGCCCGGATCCGTCGTGGCGTGGGCCTCGGAGCTCCAGGCCATCGCGGCCGCGCATGCGGGGGAGCTGGCCGCGATCATCGTTGAACCGGTCCTCCAGGGCGCCGGCGGCATGCACGCCTACCCGGCCGAATGCCTCACCGCTTTGAGGCAGGCCGCGGACCGGCACGGGCTGCTCCTCATTTTCGATGAAATCGCCACCGGTTTTGGGCGCACGGGGGAGCTGTTCGCGGCCGATCATGCCGGCGTCGTCCCGGATATCCTGTGCGTGGGCAAAGCCCTGACCGGCGGATACCTGACCCTCGCCGCCACCCTCTGCACGGACGAGGTCGCGGCCACCGTCTCCGCTGGGCGGGCCGGCGCACTGCTGCACGGCCCCACCTTCATGGGCAACCCACTGGCCTGCGCTGTCGCCAATGCCAGCCTTGGCATCATCGCCGACGGCGGCTGGCGGGCCGACGTTGGCCGGACCAACGCCGGCCTGGCGTCCGGGCTGGCCCCGGCCCGGGACCTGGACTGCGTCCGGGATGTCCGCACCATCGGAGCGGTGGGGGTCATCGAACTGCACGACGCCGTCGACGTCCCTGCGGTAACTGCCGCGGCCATCCGGCACGGCGTGTGGGTGCGGCCGTTCCGGAACCTCGTCTACACAATGCCCCCGTACATCAGCACCGCGGCGGACGTTGAACAGATCACCGCGGGCATGACGGCCGCCGTCGCCGAAGTCCACGAGCCCGCCCCGGCACGGTCCAGGGGGCTGGGATGAGCGCCTCGATGATCAAATGGCTCGAGCGGCAGGCCGCGGTCCGGGACCGGCGGGGCCTGGTCCGCCGCCCGCTCGCCCGCGCCGCCGACGAGCGCTTGATCGACCTGGCCAGCAACGACTATCTGGGCCTCGCAGCAGACCCGCGGGTCATTGAGGCAGCGGCGGCGGCGCTCCGGGCGTGGGGTGCGGGCGCCACGTCCTCGCGCCTGGTCGCCGGAACCACCCGGCTGCACCTGGACCTCGAGCAGGAACTGGCCATGCTCACCGGCATGGAAACGGCCCTCGTGTTCTCCTCCGGGTACCTGGCCAACATCGGTGTGATCACCGCGCTGGGCGGCCCCGGAACCCTGATCGTCGCCGATGAGCACTGCCATGC
Organism: Arthrobacter sp. ok909; assembly: GCF_900104405.1. Lineage (NCBI taxonomy): Bacteria > Bacillati > Actinomycetota > Actinomycetes > Micrococcales > Micrococcaceae > Arthrobacter > Arthrobacter sp. ok909. The sequence goes on from NZ_FNJS01000043.1 coordinate 7,019, forward strand.
CTCGATGATCGACGGATTCCGGCTCAGCCGCTCCCGCACCGAATCGTTCACCCACAACAGCGTGGAGGAAGCCGGCCGCCTGCTGGCCGGCCGGTCGGAGCCGCGCGCACTCATCGCCGTCGAATCCGTCTACAGCGTCCTCGGCGACGAAGCGCCGCTGGCTGGCCTGCTGATCCTGGCCGAGGAATACGACGCCGTGCTGCTCATCGACGAGGCCCACAGCCTCGGCGTCACCAGCACCTCCACCTTCCAGGGCCGCGGTTCGGTGGCCGGGACAGCTCTCGCGGGGCATCCGAACGTGATGGTGACCGCGACACTGTCCAAGGCCGTGGGCAGCCAGGGCGGAGCGGTCCTGGGATCCGCGTTGCTGCGTGAACACCTCGTCAACCGGGCCAGGAGCTTCATCTTCGACACCGGTCTCGCCCCGGCACCGGCAGCAGCGGCCCTCACCGCCATCCGGATCATTCGGGACGAACCTTGGCGGGCAGGAGCCGTCCGGGACAACGCTGCGGCGCTGGCCGCTGGGCTTGCCCAGGTCCTTGCGGTCCGTGGGGCCAGGATCGAACAGACTGCGGGGGCCGTTCAGTCCATTTCCATGCCCTCCGCCGAATCGGCCCGGGCCGGCGCCGAGGCCGCGCGCCTGGCCGGCGTCCGGATCGGCTGCTTCCGCCCGCCGTCCGTCCCCGACGGGATCTCGCGGCTTCGACTCACCGCCCGCGCCACCCTAACACCCGACGAAATCGACGACAGCTGCGCCGTGCTGCGCGGCATTTTGGAGGAACTTCCATGAACCTGCCCGACATTATCCTGATCACCGGAACGGACACCGGCGTCGGCAAGACCATCACGACGGCGGCCCTCGCCGCCGCCCTGATGGCAGCGGGGCGCAGCGTCGCGGTGTACAAACCGTGCCAGTCCGGAGCCGCCACCGGTGACCTCGACACGGGAGAGATTGTCCGGCTCGCCGGCGCCGTGACGGCCGAAGCCGGCGTTGTCCTGCAGGAGCCGCTGGCGCCCGTCGCGGCCGCCGCCGTCGACGGTGCGCCGCTCCCGCGGCTAGCTGTCCACGCCGGGCGGGTCCGCGAGCTCGCCAGCTCCCATGACCACGTCCTGGTCGAAGGCGCAGGCGGGCTGCTCGTCGAACTGGACCCCGACGGCGGCACGCTCGCCGACCTGGGCTCGCTCCTGGCTGCGGCGTTTGTGCTCGTGGCCCGGCCGGCCCTCGGCACCCTGAACCACACCGCGCTGACCCTCGAAGCGCTGGCCGCCCGGGACCTTCGGGTCCTTGGCCTGGTGCTCGGGAGCTGGCCGTCTGCCCCTGAGTTTGTCCACCGCAGCAACCGGGACGTGCTCGGATCGCTGCCGGCTCCCTTCCTCGGTGCCATTCCCGAGCGGGCCTCGGAACTGAGCCCAGCACGTTTCCGTGCCGAGTCGGCGGCCTGGCTGAACGGACTACCCGCATGAACCCGGCACCAACGGACCCGGCACCCGCGCAGCCGCAGACCGAGAACCTTGCACCGGGCCAATGCCCGTACCTGGTGGTGCGTGACCCCGAGACCGTCCGGGACGTCCTGCACCGGCCAACCGATTTCAGCCCCGGCAACGCCTTGGTCGCGGTCACACCCTTGTCCGGGCCTGCCCTGCGGGTGCTGCAGCGCGTCCGTTTCGCCCTGCCCCCGGTGCTGGCCAGTAACGACACCGACACGCATGCCGGGATCCGCAAGGTCGTCGCGAGATTCTTCACCCCCGCCACCGTCGCCGCCATGGAGCCGCGCATCCGCGAACTAGCGCGGGAAGCGGCGGCGAACACAGCACAGCAGCTCGACCGCGCCGGCCACGTGGACCTCGTGCAGGCCGTGGCGGCCTTCACTCCGGCCGTCGTCATGCTCGAACTCCTCGGACTGCCCGTCCGGGACCTTGCGGATCTCAAGCGGTGGGGCCTTGACTCCATGGAGCTGTTCTGGGGCTGGCCCGACGAGGCCCGGCAACTCGAACTTGCCCACAGCGCCGCAGACTTCTACGTCTGGCTGCGCCGTCTCGTCAGCGAATCCGTCTCCGCCCACGGGCGCAACCTGTTCAAATCACTGGCCGACCACGGCCTGTCCACCCCCGAGATCTGTTCGCTCGGTTACTTCCTGCTGATCGCCGGACAGGAAACCACCACGCAGCTGATTAGCACCACCCTGTTCCGCCTCCTGGAGGGCTCCGCACCGTCGAACTGGACCGCCGCTGCCTCCGAGACAGGCGCTCGCACGACGGTTAAGCACGTGCTGACCACCGAATCATCCGTCCCTACCTGGCGCCGCATCGCACCTCAGGGCACATTGCTTGGTGACGCGCTGATCCCGGCCGGTACCGAAATCCTCATCGAACTCTCCGGCAACCGCATCACCCGACCAGCCGAACCGGACGGGTGGCCCCCACAGACACACACCGCGACGGTCAGGCCCTCAACCGCCTACGGCCTGGTCTTCGGCTCAGGCATTCACCGCTGCCTCGGCGCCAAGCTCGCCGAACTCGAGACGGCTGTCATCGTCCAGGAAACTGCCGCCGCGCTTCCTGGGATACAACTGCAGGATCCCGAGTCCGAATGGATCCGGTTCCTTTCATTCCAGGCACCCCGGACGGTCACGGTTGTTAAAGGTAGGTCCGCAAGGTCCTAGTGCTCCAGGGCGACGCCGTTGTAGAGGACAAGGAGACTGAGGCCAAGTGGGCGAAGGCCTTCGCGAAAAACCCGTTCTCACGGTGAACCCCATCGCCAACGAAGAGAGTAAACCGCGGCGTACGAAGCAGGCCAAGAAGTAGTCGACTTATCCGACGTCGAAATTTCCCCGGCCTTTGTCCCGCTCATCCAAGGATCCTAGACTTACGCCAATCACATCAAACCCGGCAACTGGGAATCATGCAGCACCCGATCCATACGGGCGCGTGATCGCCTCGAGGAAATGTCCGTCAGGATCCGAGAAGTAGACGCCGCGTCCGCCGTCGTTGTGGTTGATTTGCTGTGGGCGGGACCGTCCCGGGTCTGCCCAGTAGGAGATGCCCTCGGCCTGGATTCTTGCGAAGATTCCGTCGAAGTCCTCCTCGCTGACCAGGAAGGCGTAGTGCTGCGGGGCGATGGGCCGGTCCGCCGTGGCGAAATCGAGGGCTACTCCATGGTCAAGGGGTACGGTCATGAAAGACCACATGGGTTGGGGTTCCGGCAGTCCGAGTACGTTGGCCAGGAACTTCGCCGAACGGCGCTTGTCTGTTGCGTAGACGATGGTGTGGTTGAAAGTGACCGTCATGGTGGCCTCCTTGGGTGTGGTTGTCTGACACCATCTGACGTCTAATACGAAAGTAAGGGTGGTCAGGCTGCGTTGGCGGCGGTGATGGTGACGTTGAATCCGAGGCTCTTGAGTTTCTTGATGGCGTTGTTCTTGGCTTTGATCGGGTCCAGGCGCGTGAAGTGGTCGGCGCCGGGGTCGACGTAGCATTCGCCGTCGGCGAGCATGTGCCAGACGGCGGTGAGGATGGAGTGTTCGACGGCCACGGTGGCTTTCATGGGTCCGCGGCGGGCGGCGACGCGCCAGTATTTTGCGGCCAGGTAGGTGTCCTTGCTCCGGGAAGCGGACAGGGCCGCGATGCCCAGGGCGCCTTTGAGGTATTTGTTGCCGGGCAGGATGTGCACAGACTTGATTCGTCCGGCGGATTCGTTGGCGCCGGGACAGACGCCGGTCCAGGAAGCAAGCCGGCCCGGTGTTTCGAAGCGGGACATGTCCGCGCCGGTTTCGGCGATGATCACGTCGGCGACTTTGAGTGAGACTCCGGGGATGGTGGCCAGGAATTCCCTGGCGGCACGAAAGGGCTCCATCGCTTCCTCGATCCGTCCGGTGAGGGCGTCGATGATGCGGGACTGGGTATCGATCTGGTCCAGATGCAGCCGGGCCATGAACGCGTGGTGGCTTTTGAAGCGGCCGGTGAGGGCCTCCACGAGCTCGGGGATTCTGGAGCGAAGGGTGCCTTTGGCGAGGCCGGCCAGGACGTCCGGGTCGCGTTCACCGCTGACGAGGGCTTCGAGCATCGCCCGGGACGAAACACCGGTGAGGTCCGAGACCACGGAGGAGAGCTTGATCCCGGAGCCTTCCAGGAACTTCTCCAGGCGCTGGATCTCCCGGGTCCGGTCACGGGTGGCAATGGCCCGGGCCCTGGTCAGGTCCCGCAGTTCACGGATCGGTTCGGGCGGGACGAACGAGGCCCGAAGGAGTCCGTGCGCGCCCAGCTGGGCCAGCCAGGCCGCGTCAGAGACATCGGTTTTGCGGCCCGGGATGTTCCTTGCGGACTTGGCGTTGACCAGCATCACCGGCAGCGTTTCTTCGAGGAGGTAGAAGAAGGGTTTCCAGTAATCGCTCGTGGCTTCCATGACGACCGTGGTGACGTGCTCGCGTTCCAGGAAGTCCCGCAGGGCAAGGATCTGGCCTGTGGTCGCGCCCCACGTTGTGATCGTGGAGGTGTAGGTTCCGGCCCGCTGCCCGGGCAGCCGGAGACAGACCTTCGCGTCGCGTTTGGAAATATCCAAACCGGCAGCCCGCTCGTGCACGATATCCATGACTGCTCCTCCTGACACCTTGACGTCTTTACGTCGGCGTCTGCCGAGGGGAGGACAGGGAAATCAGAGGAATCTAACACTCGTGCTCCAAAGGCAACAATCCACGGTTCCCGTGGAAGCCCTCCGCGCCACGCTAGCCCACAGGCTCAACCACAGCACCACAGACGGACCGGCGTCCACCGCGGCAGACACCTCCATAATCCGCCCGAAACCTCATCCGCGGCCAGAGCCCGGGGCGAGGCAACCGCATACTTTCTCCCACCACGGCGCGACAGCGACGCCGGACCGCTAGCCCCCTTCAGATTTCAAGACCGCGCGCTACATCCTTGGAACCTTCATTGGGCCGGCCTCAGCAACGGGGAACAACAGCGATCAGGGCACAAACGGGCTCGGACACTGCCTGTCCATACCCGTCTGCACTACCCCCGTAATTCTGGGGGGTATCAGTGCAGACGACTTCGAAAATTGACAGCGGATCCCAATGCGGGGGCGGGCATCGCGAATACGCTGTAGGAGCCCTCACCCTGGTTCTCTGGTTGGCTGCCGTGGCCCTTGAGCTAATCGTCTTCATTGCCCTGAAGATCCGAGACTTCAGGCGCATCAGGTGGGCTGCGGACGATGCTACCCAGGATGTGGATCCATGAACCGACGCCAGGGACGGGGTGCGGTGTTCCTAGTGGCGGCAGCCCTGGCCGGGTGGGGGGAAGTGCAGTGTCGGAGGCTGCCAGGTTGCCGCCAACTCGCATCTCATCTTTTCCCCTCTGCGAGAGCCCAGATACTCGACTTAGCCTCCGGACACCTTGCCGACTCCTTTAGTGATTGGCAGGGGCCGAGCCGCGCTCCGGCCAGGCTCCTAAGCCCATGCCCTGGCAACCAGGTCTCCTGTAGGACCGAGGATGAAGTCCACGTTGAGGGATGAACTGGGCCCCTCACCCATAGAGATCTTCTCGTCGAAAGACCCAAAGGTGGCCGGCAAGAAGTACCCCACGTTGTCCCAGTAATACTGGAAGACATACAGGAGGGGACCTTCGATCGTATCCAGGTCCTCCCCAAGGCGGCACACAACAATGGCCTTCTGACGGATCTCTTGCGAATTCGAGCACCAGGGCAGAATCAGCCCTCCCGCATTAGCCATATTTCTAGGCGGAACCTGATCCGTGTCCCTCGGAATGATCCCCGAGGGATCGCCCGGGCCAAAGAGGGGATTCCACTCAAGGTCCTCGTAGAACAGGTTCATGCCCACATCGGCTGGCTGTCCCCGCAGGCGGGTTCGGTTGGTGAGCCGTTCCAGGCCTGAATTCCACAGGAATGGTCCTCTGCGGTCCTGGGCGCCTTACGAAACTTTCTTCCGCGACGCCGAAATAGACGCCCGCGCCGCGTCTTTGGCGACCCTAGCCGCAGATACTCTCTTTGGGCCTGGGGGCGGTTGCTCAAGATCCATTCTTACTTCTCCTGTCCAAGACGTGACCGGAGCGCTCCCGTGGTTGACCGCAAGCGGCTCCGCCTGGGAGGAGCTCAAGGGATGCAATATGCTCCGCCGTGCAGCGGTTGTTGCGGCATGAGGGCTGGGCCCGGATGGTTATCGGCCATCGGGGGCATGACTCTCGTGTGAACTTTGCGTCCGGTGCTTGCCATGCGTCAAGGGACTATGGGCACTGACATGTCCGGATAATTCCGCCCCACCGGGCAGCGGCACGGGATGGGCCGCACACATACCCATTACCACCTCTTCGATTCTCAAAACCCGATTCTCAAAACCCGATTCGCTGACCTTGATCGGTGGGGCGATTTCGAGAACTGCTATCGAGATGCGGCTCCCGAAGGGCTGGCACGCCTTCAGTGTGAATCGCAACTCTAATTGGCGGTGATTTGTTGGCGGTATTTGGCGTGTTCAGCACAGGACCGCTCAAGCCCTTTCCTGAGCATGATCCGTTTCAACGCCTCGCGGCGGTGAACGACCTCAGTTCGTCCTCGATGTTGCTGGCGCTGCTTCCGGTGACCTGCAGAGTCTGTCCCGGTTCGATTGGCGTGATCATGTGGTTCCCTTTGCTGCTCAAGAACTCTTCAATTGTTCGGCCCCTGAGGGGTTGTGGTGGCCGGCCCTCACAGGACACGGGGTCCGCGCTTTCCGGTATAGGTTGGCGGTGGGTCAGCCGGTCTTGGTGACGCGGTAGAGGACTACCTGGTCGGGGTGGATCCTCGGGGATGCGACGCCGACCTTCGCCAGGACGCTCCCGTGAAAGCTGCGTCCGGGGAAAGTCACGTCGTTTTGGACGGCTCCCCGCAGAGCGGAGCCTTCAATTGCCTGGCCGGCGGCTGTCGGCTGGCCCCACCATGCCGGGGGTAGAAGGCCTGAGGGTGTCGTCCCGGGGAAGACGGGTTCCACCCGGTACGTTGCGTCCGGGTCGAGTCCGCGGAGCTTCAGTCGGCCGGCAGGATCCGGGTAATGGCTGTCGAGTGCCGCAGCCGCGAAGATCGCACGCGACCTGTCCCAGCTGACGACGCCGTGGGCCAGGACGTTGGAATCCTGGCCATCCATGCGGACGACGTCGCCGGCGAGCAGGAGGTGGCGTTCCTGCTTGTAGAAAGCGATCCACCGGCGCACGCTGTCAAGGTCTTCGTCGCTGGCGGTGGCGAGATCCCACTCGACGCCGAGGTGTCCGAAGATGGCGGTGCCGGCCCGGAATGCCAGGTCGTGCTGGCGGCCGGTGGTGTGGGAGCGACCGGAAGCGATGTGGAGCCCATGTACTCCGGCGGCAGCAGTTGCGTAGTCCAGCGCAGTATGGTCTGCCGGTCATGGGGGTCGATGTTGTCCGACACCCAGACCCGGTCCGTGTGTTCCAGCACGCCGAGGTCGACGCGGGCACCGCCGGATGAGCACGATTCGATCTCCAGGTCCGGGTGCAGTGACCGGATTTCTTCCAGCAAGGCGTAGAACGCGAGGGTCTGGGCGTGAACGCCCGGACGGCCGCCGTCGAGCTGGTTTCCTGCCTCGATGAGGTCGCGGTTGTGGTCCCATTTGATGTAGTCGATCGGGTATTCCGCCACGATGGCGAGGATCTGCTTTTTGACGTGCTCGTAGGCTTCGGGGATGCCGAGGTTGAGGACCTGCTGGTGGCGTGACTCCACCGGCAATGCGGTGCGGGCGGCCATGATCCATTCCGGATGGGCACGGGCGACGTCGCTGTCGGGGTTGACCATCTCGGGTTCGAACCACAGGCCGAACTGCATTCCCAGTTCGTCTACGCGGTCCACCAGGGGGTGAAGGCCTGTCGGCCACACGTCCGCGGACACCACCCAGTCGCCGAGTCCCGAAGTGTCGTCGCGTCGTGAACCGAACCACCCGTCATCGAGCACGTAGCGTTCGACGCCGATGGCGGCGGCGCGCTCGGCCAGGTCGATGAGTTTGTCCTCGTCGTGGTCGAAGTAGACGGCCTCCCACACGTTGAGCGTCACCGGCCGCTCGGCCGAAAACCGGCGCCGTGCGGCTGCGCACATGCGCGTGGAAGCGGTGCGCGACCTCGTCGAGTCCGGTCCCATAGGAGGCGTAGATCCAGGGGCTGGTGTAGCTGTCACCGCGGCCCAGCCGGATTTCGCCGGGCAGGAGCAGCTCGCCTCCGCCGAGGAGCTGCTCGCCGCTGTAGACCCGTTCAGCGTAGTGCTGGTGGTTTCCGCTCCAGGCCGCATGGACGGCCCAGACGTCGCCATGGCCGAATCCGAATCCGGGGGCTCCCGCGTGCAGGATGTATGCGCTGTCGGCACCGGTGCGGCCTTTGCGGTTCTCGCGCAGGTGGGTGCCGGTCCGCAGCGTGCCTCGTTGGGGGATCCGTTCGTAGTTGTGGTTGCCTGCGAAATCCAGCAGCTCTGTGGCCTCCGCGGGAATCGGGAAGGACAACACGAGATCTTCGAGGGTGTACTTCTCGTTGTACAGGTTGGTCAGTTGTGCGCGGCTGCGCAGCAGGCCGCCCGGGAGTAGCTCCAGCGTCAGGTCCAGGCGCAGCCGTTCGGTGTCACCTCCACCTTCATGAGTCCACTGTCCAAGCCGGACCGCCGTTAGCTCGTTAGGTCTTCACCGGGGCCGAGCCGACTATGACCGTCCCCCGGGGCCAGAAAGACTTGACACAGTCACCTCATCAACCTCAATGGGCAATACAGCTAGTATTCACGTCATGGCAGCCCCAAAGCCCGCTGACGTGGACTCGGCCGAGTTCAGCTCGCTGAATGAGGAGTTTTATCGCGCAGACCCTGCCGAGGTCATCGAACACCGCCTATGGATGCTGGCTGCCTTCCTGGCCGACGAATCGACGAAGACCGGTGTGCAGGAGGAACTGGCCCTGAGCCGAGATGAAGTTCCGTCCCGGAAGGATCGAGTCCAGTTTGCGGCCCTCGAGAGCACTCTTATCTTTCATCAGGCTGCGGAGACGCTCCTTCGATTGTGTCTTGCCCATTGGGCGGATGCGCCCTGCCCCTGGTTCGAGATGGCGAAACTTAGACAGCCGAGAGTCTTCCCTCAGAAAGTCGCGCATATCACCAGTTCGTTGGATACCGATGAAACGATAAACGAGCTTCTGCGTATCGTGAGCTGCAGCGCGGATCAGGGTGTCATCGAGGCGGGCGTCACATGGAGGCACGAGGATGGCTGGGAGCGGCACCGCCAGGGACTGAGAGAACTTGTACGCCATTGCTGTGATGCGATCCGGGACGGAGCCGATTTGTATAACGCAGGCAAGCATGGGCTCGCCATCCTGCCGTCGGAGAAGGGGATGAGCATCGGCGATGGGGATCTGATATCCGTTCGGGGCCCTTCGCTGACTGTGATCGAGCGACATGTGCAGGATGGCGATCCTCGCTGGGCGAAGGTTACGCACTGGGTGAAGTACAAGGAGTCGGTCGCCATCACGGCGAGGATCGTGTCCGCAGTTCGCTCACTTTGGGAGTGTGGCAAGAATCGGCGGCGTGGTGGTGGCGACCTGACCCGCCTATGGATCTTCGACAAGGAAGAATGGGACCGGATCCGTTTGAGCGACACGGAGTTTGGCTTCCACGTCTCGACAATGAGCGAAGTTCTATTTGACCTTGAGCACCCGATGTTCACTCCGACACCGTCTAATGCCTAGCTCAGATCGTAGCGATGGACCCCCGCGGTTTCGCTGGCGTCACCAATTTGCGCAGCGCGTTTGGGGATCCGCTTACGGGCGGCGTGACTGCGCGTCCGTGACAATACGGTCAGTCACTGGCGGTCGGCTAGCGTTGGTGGAGCGGTGGCAAGAAGTCCCGCGTGGGCGCAAGCAAAGATTCTTCGGGTTGTGTCGATCTGGCCTCGCGCCGTTCGACCTGTGGGTGAGAAGGTCGAAGCGCGACCTTCCGGAATCAAGGAGCATTAGATGGCCAAGTACATGTTGATCATGCGGGCGACCGACGAGTCGTTCGCGAACTTCGCGAACACAGACTTCGCGGAGATCATGGAGAGCATGGGCAAGTTCAACGACGAGTTGATTCGTGCCGGTGTCCTGCTGGCGGCCGAGGGCCTGGACGATCCGAACGAGGGCGTTGTGGTCGATTTCACCGGCGAGACGCCGGTAGTCACCGACGGCCCGTACGGGGAGACCAAGGAACTGTTCGGCGGCTACTACATCCTCGATGTCGCGTCGAAGCAGGAAGCCGTCGAGTGGGCCAAGCGGGCGCCGCTCACGGCGGGTAGCAAGACCGAGATCCGCCGCGTGACGACGATCGACGAGTTCCCGCAGGACAACCAGTGGATCCAGAAGGAACGCGCCTGGCGCGAGCTGACCGGGCAGCTCTGAACCGACGGTGAGCACCGTGGAGGCGCGGGGCGCCGTCGAGGCGGTGTGGCGGATGGAGTCCGCCCGTATCGTCGGCGCCCTCGCCCGCTATACGGGCGACTTCTCGCTGGCCGAGGATCTCGCGCAGGAAGCCCTCGCCGAGGCGCTGGTCTCCTGGTCCGTAAACGGCGTGCCGGCCGAACCGGCAGGGTGGCTGCTCACCACGGGCCGCCGCCGTGCCATCGATGCCTTCCGGCGGCGCGCCGGGCGCGACGAACGCTACGCCCTCCTCGCCCGGGGCCTGGACGACTCGACGCCCGGAGCGGACGCGCTGTTCGACCCCGACGCGATTGATGACGACGTGCTCGGGTTGATGTTTATCTCGTGCCATCCCGTGCTGTCGAAGGAGGCACGGATCGCATTGACGCTGCGGGTGGTTGCCGGACTGGGCAGCGACGAGATCGCCAAGGCGTTCCTTGTTCCGGTGGCGACGATCCAGGCACGTATCACGCGGGCCAAGAAGACGCTGGCCGCCGCGCGGGTGCCATTCGCTGTGCCCGATAGGCAGGAGTTGACCGAGCGGCTCGGCTCGGTGCTTCAGGTCGTCTACCTGATCTTCACGGAGGGCTCGTTCGCATCGGGCGGCGAGGAGTGGATCCGTACGGATCTGGCGGGCGAGGCCCGCCGGCTTGCCCGCGTACTGGTGCGGCTGGCGCCCGTGCCCGAGGTATTCGGGCTGCTCGCGTTGCTGGAACTCACGGCGGCCCGTTTTCCGGCCCGACTCGATGCGTCCGGCCGCCCGGTGCTTCTGGAGGACCAGGACCGGCGGCTGTGGGACCAGTCGGCGATCCGGCGCGGGCGTGCGGCGCTGGCGCGGGCCGTGGGGGGCGGACGTGGACTGGGCGCATACGGCCTCCAAGCCTCCATCGCCGAGTGTCACGCGGTGGCTCGTTCGGTTGCCGAAACGGACTGGCAGCGGATCGTCATCCTCTACGAGGCCCTCGGGCGGCTGACGCCTTCGCCCGTCATCGAACTCAACCGAGCGGTCGCGGTCGCGATGGCCGCCGGTCCCGCGGAGGGTCTCGAACTCGTGGACGCGATCGTGTCGCGGGGCGAACTGACCGGATCGCACCTGCTCCCCGCGATCCGCGGCGAGATGCTCACCCGGCTCGGTCGTCGCGACGAAGCGCGGTCCGCACTTCTTCGGGCCGTTGAGCTGTGCGGGAACGCCGCCGAACGCGCGGCGCTGGAGCGCAAGGTCGACGGCGTCAGCCGACCGTAAAGGAGGCCCGCCGCCGGACCGGCGACGCACGAAGACCCCAACAGTCGTTACCCAGATGCTTGACACGGTCGTTCGCCGGCGCCGATTACCACCACAAGCCGGCACAGACCTGGCGGTGATCCTCAACGGCCGTCCCGCCGAGCGATCGGCTTACGGGCACTAGGGGGCATTTAGCGCTGCGATTCACAGCCCGTTGCTGCCGGTAAGGGTATCATTTTCAGTCGTCGGCACGGAATGTCAGGAGTCGGGTTCGCTGTCGGGTTTTTCGTTGTGCTCGTGTCATGGCGCGGTAGACGGTGGACCGGCCTGCAGAGAGCAGACCGGCCAGCGTATACGTGGTGTACCCGGCGGGGGCAGGCGGTTCTGGGTCACTGTTGCCTAGCCGCCGTCGCTGATGTCTTCCAGGAACCACTGGGTAGCGGGCGGGTTCCGGCGCAGGGTGAAGGTCCGCAGTGCGGAGTTTGAGCTGAGACGGACCTGGACCCGCCAGTATTCGATGCTCACCAGGCCACCGCTGCCCACGGCCGCCGCGGACCGGGTGTCCCACCAGGCGTCCCGGGCGAACCAGTGCACCGGGTCCGCCGCCACGGCCCAGATCCGGCCCTCGTGCCGGACGGCCAGGGGAGTGCCGGCCGGGGTGAACCGGACGTCCACGGCAACGTCCAGAGTTGGTTCATTCGCTACTGCTGTCACGGTCTACGCGTTCTCCCAAGTTTCTGGTCATCATTTCTTCCCGGCGGGTGACCGCCGAACTCCACACCCAGGTCCGGTAGGTCACCGGACCGTCTTGCCATGTCACTTCCGCGGCTTTGGCGGTCCACGCGTAGACCTCGCCGTCGACCAGCTCGGCGCAGTTCGGGAACGGGCGCGATGGAGCGTTTCTGACTATCCGTTTGCGGTGTACGTATCCCTAGCTAACGTCTGACGACTGCGCCAACGTAAGGTCGCTTGACATTCGTTGTTCCAATTCCTGCCGCCCGAAGAAGGATGCGTGTTCCTCATTAGCTTCCTCGGTGCAGTGAAACTTTAGTCCGGTCAGTACGATCACAAGCATGACGATTGAGATGGCAGAAGCCCGCGGAACGGTCATGATACGGCCCTGGCGGGTTGGAGTGCTGGTCGACACCCGATCGCCGGCTGAGGTCCGAGAAGCCATTGCCAACCTCAGCTCGGTGTGGGGCGGACGTTCAATGCCGATCTTCGATAAGAACACTCCCATCCCTGAGTTAGAAAAACTCGGTGAGATGTTTGGCGTCGACTCGCTTTACGCTGAAGTCACTGAAAGCCCCTCGCCGAGTTTTTGAGAATGCCAGGTTGGGCCTGGCGGGGTCGAGCACAATGGGGACCCTTTGGCAGCGAAGAAAACGGCACCTTCCGCAAAGGGTTGCTTCCGCTAAACGAATTTCTCGACGAACCGAGTCAGCCCGTCGTGCCAACCTGGTCCGCCAATAACTCTGCTGATCTAGCTTTCGCCGCGATCTGGGGGCTTCCGGACAAGATCGGCACCGATCAGGACTCAGTTCCATATATGGATCTGCTCACATTGCGACCGTCAGGCACGGCCGGGCTGGGGGTATTGGCAGCCACAATGCTCCACATCCACCCCGAACACCAAAGCGGCCGCGGAAGTCAGGACGGCATATTCATCCTGCGCCCCGAGGACATCGTCAGGTTCTGGAACATGCGTGCGCTTGACGGCTCAGTCTTGGGAATTCCATCTGACGCGGCTCCTGAGTTAGCTGACGCACTACTCAAGGTCACGCCGGGAGGGGGCGTGGGACCACCACCTCGTGGGTCGATGTCGTATTTGGGCGGAGCAGTACGCCGACGCGCTTAAGGTAATTCACTGTGAGAGAGCTTTCGATGATTCGGGCACCGGGAACAGCGGAGAGGAAGCGGTCCTCGATGTCGAGGACCTCGGCGGGCGAACCAAGCCACATAGTGAAGGTGAAGTTGCTGGTATCTGTGGTCGAGGCGCAGAGCCGTAGTTCACGGAAACCCCGCAGCGCGTCGACAGCTCGACGCCGGTCATCCGGCGGGAGGCTGGCGAACCACTGGCACTGAACGGGGTATCCGGAGTAGTCCTGCGCTACTTCGCAACGGAAAAGCAGGGAGCCGCCGGACAATATACGGTTCAACTGCCGGCGGGCTGTGACCGGATGCAGTCCCGTTGCCTCCGCGACTTCCACCGCCGTTGACCGTCCGTTTCGGCTGAGGACTTGGACGATCGGCCAGTATGACGACGGCTCCGGCCCGGTGTAAGTGCCCGCGCCTTGCCGGGCCAGGCTGCGCAGCTGCGCACGCTGCGCTGCGTTGAGCGCATTGAGGCTCCATGCATCAGCACTGGCGTGCAGGGCAGTGCACATGGCACTGCGGTAACTGGCGATGTTCGGAATCCGCGCGATCTCTGGAAGCACGATACGGGTCAGCTCCGCCCAGCTGGGGGTCACCACCGTGAGCACGAAATCGCGGTTGCGTGCCGATTCCTCGACGGAAACCACCTCCGGAATCGCGCAAAGCGCGGCCCCTACCGCAGCCCGGTGCCGCAGCTCGCAATCCACTTCCACGAAAGTCATGGTCATCGCTGCCGGGTCGCCGATCAGATGGGCCGTTACCCATGCGACACCGCTGCTCCGCAGCCGCTCCCACTGGGCGGCCAGCGTGGTCGGATGCCTGTCCAGCACGGCGCCGGCATCCTGCCAGCTGATCCGTGGGACCAGCTGGAGAACACTGATCAACGCCCGGTCATCCTCGGAAAGATCGATAACTGCCATCCTCCTTTTGATCGTTATTGCAGTTTTTTCTACAAATTTTGTTCCTTTACTGGATTCTAGGACACTGTGAGTCGCGCCACACAATAATTGTCTTCGTTGCTATCCCAAGGAGTACTACCGATGACAGCTATTGCTGACGCCTACCAACTCAAGGACGAGGTCGTCCGCCTGCGCCACCGCCTGCACCAGGAGCCCGAGATCGGTCTGACCTTGCCGCGAACCCAGGAAAAGGTCCTTGAGGCGCTGGACGGGCTGCCGTACGAAATAACGCTCGGCCAGGACACTACCTCCGTCACGGCAGTGCTCCGCGGCACCGCGCCGGTTTCCGGCAGCGCTGCCCCTCGTCCGCTGGTGCTGCTGCGCGCAGACATGGACGGCCTGCCGGTCCAAGAGGCCACCGGGGTGGACTACAGCTCCCGGATCGACGGTGCAATGCATGCGTGCGGTCACGATCTGCACACCGCTATGCTTGCGGGCGCCGCCACGTTGCTGGCCGAGCGAAGACATCAGCTGGCCGGCGACGTCATACTGATGTTCCAGCCCGGCGAGGAAGGCTTCGACGGTGCGGGAGTGATGCTCCGCGAGGGCGTGCTGGATGCCGCCGGACGGCGCCCGGACGCAGCGTACGGGCTGCACGTTCAGTCCGCGGTGGAACCCCATGGACGGTTCTCCACCAAGCCGGGCGTCCTGCTGTCTGCTTCGGACGGGCTCGTGGTCACCGTGCACGGCGCCGGGGGGCACGGCTCCGCGCCGCATGCCGGCAAGGACCCGGTAACCGTCGTGGCCGAGATGGTCACGGCACTCCAGGTGATGGTCACGCGCCAATTCAACATGTTCGATCCCGTGGTGCTCAGCGTTGGCATCCTGCAGGCCGGGACCAAGCGCAACATCATTCCTGACTCGGCCCGGTTTGAGGCGACAGTTCGCACCTTCTCTGAAACGAACCGCGAAAAGATGATGACGGTGGTGCCCAGGCTGCTTGAAGGCATTGCCGGCGCGCACGGGCTGGAGGTCACGGTCAGTTACATGCCCGAGTATCCGCTGACCGTGACGGACCGTGGCGAGACCGAGAACGCCGAACGGATCATCGCCGGGCTTTTCGGGGACTCACGGTATTCTCGGCTCGCCCATCCGCTCAGCGCGTCCGAGGACTTCTCCCGGGTCCTGGCCGAAGTGCCGGGGAGCTTTATCTGCCTCTCTGCCGCGGATCCGGCGACGGATTACCGCACCGCTGCCTTCAATCACTCACCGTTCGCCACCTTCGATGACAACGTCCTGGCCGACGGCACTGCCCTCTACACGACGCTCGCCCTGACCCGCGTCGCTGAGCTGGCAGCCCTCTGACTCGAAAGCCCCTTCCTGCACGTTTTGATTCAGTTCTTTCACCTTAAGGAGCCACACCGCATGGACACACCCACTCAATCCGCGCTGGACGCCGCCCGTCCTGCCGGGCAGGCGCCGTCAGCACCTCCGGGCAGCAAACGCCGGACCATCATCGGCACTGGCATCGGCAACGCCGTGGAATGGTATGACTGGGCGATCTACGCGACCTTCGCGCCTTTCTTCGCCGGCCAGCTGTTCAACAACGCCGACCCTGCCTCGGCGGTGTTGTCCACGTTGGCGATCTTCGCAGTGGGTTTCCTCGCCCGGCCCCTCGGGGGCTTCGTGTTCGGCTGGCTCGGTGACCGGATCGGACGTAAATACTCCATGACACTGGCGGTTGGCCTGGCCTCACTGGGCAGCCTGCTCATTGCCATTGCTCCAACGTACGCCGCCATGGGCGCCCTCGCGTCGTTGACCCTGCTGGTTGCCCGGTTGATCCAGGGCCTCGCCCATGGAGGTGAGCTGCCTTCTTCCCAGACCTACCTATCCGAGATGGCCCCGCCCGCCAAACGCGGTTTCTGGTCAACGCTGATTTACTTCTCGGGAACCATTGGCATTATTGCCGGCACGCTGCTCGGCGCGGTGTTGACGGTGGTGTTGAGCAAGGAAGACATGCTGGCCTGGGGCTGGCGGGCACCGTTCCTTGTAGGTGCGTTGATGGGCCTGTACGCCCTGATTATGCGGGCGGGCATGAAGGAGTCCGAGGTCTTCGACAGTGTGAGCGCGGCGGCACAGAAACGCGAACCGCTATGGCCCCAGATTGTCCGTCACCGTAAGCAGGCTCTGCAGGTGATCGGCCTGACAGTTGGCGGAACTGTTGTTTACTACACGTGGGGCGTCCTGGCTCCCACCTACGCCGCTACTACGCTAGGCATAGACCGCGGCGCAGCCCTGTGGTCCGGCGTCATCGCCAACCTGGTCTTCCTGGTTGCCCTGCCATTGTGGGGAAAGCTCTCGGACAGGATCGGCCGCAAGCCAGTCATGTGGGTGGGGATGATCGGAGCAGCCGTAATGCACTTTCCCATGACCTGGCTGCTCAAAGACTCGCCATGGCAGCTGGTGGTTTCCATGTCAGTCATGCTGATCTTCATCGCGGCCTCCGCCGGTATCATGCCGGCGCTCTACGCTGAGCTCTTCCCAACCAGCATCCGCACCGTGGGAGTGGGAGTGCCCTACTCCCTCTGCGTGGCAATCTTCGGCGGAACTGCACCGTACCTGAACGTCTGGCTGACCACCGCGGTCGGTCCCAACGCCTTCGCCTTCTACACCGTGGCCCTGCTGACGGTCAGCATTCTCTTCATCTTCACGCTCCCCGAGACCAAGGGTAAAGACCTGCACGAGGCGGAAGACTGACACACCCACCCTCTCTGGAGCCTGGCGCTCTATGAGGAAATGGACGCGACTGATACTACAGTCGCGTCCATTTCCTCCATTTGAGGGGTCTGTTAAGTCTTCCGTGTAACTGCGCTGTGCAGTTCCGCCCGGCAGACCTCACCGTGGGACCTGCACTCTGTTTCTTGAAAACGGTGTGCGACGCCGGAATTGCGTCGCAGGTCCCGGCACCCAGCGCGTACCTTCCTTCGTGGGCTGGGCCGACTAGGCTGACCCGCTGGTACGGAGCAGATGATGGCCGTGGATGCAGTTTCCCCGTTGTTTGGACGCCGATCAACAACTGCTACGAGCCTGAGCAAGGAGGAACAGGCCACACTGGCCGCACTCCTGCGTAAGGTCTCCGACAACGCAGAACACGCCCTGACCACCAAGCCGCCACCGGCAGACATTTTGTGTGCACGCGCGACTTCCGTGAAAACCTAAGCCCCGCGCCGCACACAGAGGCGGCTGGGAGACGGTCCTGTCGTAAGCGTTCCAGCATCGACGGCGCACTCCGGCGCCTACGATAAATGAGTTCGGGCCGTGGCGAGCCAGGGGAGGCATCGAACTTACGGTGGCGCCGTTGCCCAGGTGCGCGTCCCGGTATCAGGGCGACGTGTGGGTGCAGGCGACTTCTGACATTCAGTGCAGGCGGCTTCTGAAAATGACAGGATTTCCCAGTTCGGCCACACCCCGACTGTCTCAAAACCCGTCCAATAAACGCGGAGTCTCACAACGGCCAAATTGACCGGGTTTAAGAGAATAGCGGGGCGGCCATGGCTGAGATCGGGTACCCGAGAGTTTCGATCACGGAACAGAGCATCGATCTGCAGCTCACGACCTCTCCACGCTCCCAGGCGTGGACAGCTGGAGCGTTGGGATTGGGGGGTCCGTTTGGGAACGCTGGGCGGCCGCTTTCTAAGCGGGTCTAAGGCTCCGATTCCTTAGGATCTCCCTCAAGCTGGGCCGTGGGAGGCAACCGCGGCGGATTAGGGATGCTCATCTTCCGGCGCCACGTGTCGCTGGGCAGCGTTCGCAGACGGACCCGTATACGGCATCGTGCGATACGTTGTCGTTGAGACGGGTCTTGCTGGCGGGTTTAAGACGCTGGCTGCTGTTGCAAAAGATGGGTCCGGAGTTCCTGCAGGGTCGGCGGATTCGCGCCCGGGCGCCGCCCCCGCCGACGTCGACGCCTGGCTGTCCTTGTGGGCCCCCGAACTGGGCAAACCAGCAACCGCGGTCATAGTCGAAAACGTAGACCTGCTGCCCGCGTGGGCAGCACAAGAACTCCACGCCCAAGCCCGCAGCGCAGTTCGGTCACTTCCCCTTTCCCAGAGCGGGAGCGCGCCAACGCTCGCGTGGGCCGTTACAGCGGCGAGGCACGACGGCATCCCGCAACCCCTGGCAGGCATGGTCGATACGGTGATTTCTGTTCCCGCTCTGCGGGAACGCGGCGAGGATGTCCTGCACTTGGCCAGATACGCCGCCCGCCAAACCCGCCTGCGGGAAATTAACTTCACTGCCGCCGCAGAAAAAGCATTGATTGCCCATAGCTGGCCGGACAACGTTGACGAGCTTTTCACCGTTATCCACGCCGCCGCTGTCCAGACAGAGACCATCGACGTCAGCCATCTGCCTGCCTACCTTCTGGGCGGGAGCAGCCGGCACCTGAGTCGGATCGAGGCGGTGGAACGTGACGAGATCGTCCGCTGTCTCTCCAAGCCCGGGGTTACAGTAAGCGGGGCGGCAGCAGAACTGGGCATCAGCAGGGCGACCATCTACCGGCGCATGGCCAGGCTGGGGATCACAATCCCGAAGTAGGCAGACCCGGCCCGGACCCTTGGGACCCCCTAAGTTGCCCACTGTGTCATCCCGAGAGGAGATTGTCCTCCTACCAACCTCGACACCAACTGTCTAACTAGGAATGGCGCTGCCCTCGAGAGGGCGCCGCCATACGTTTAGCTTCGCGAAACCACTGTAAGCAAAAGGCTAGCCACGCGTGCCCACCTCGAGCGAGGGCCACGACCGGATTCGTTATGTTTCCGGGAGTCCCCAGTGCTCGCAAGGGCTGGAATGCAGTTCGAGTCCCACCTCGGGCACAGCATTCCCCCTCGTCAGAGGGGGTTTTTGCTTTACGTGTGTACATTGACCTTGCCTGGATCCCTCTGACGCTTGTTGCGGCTGGTGCCTGGCCGCCGCGGTGGCCTGTTCGGTTGTGTGGGTGGCGGGATCGGGGTCCCGGCTAGTGGGCCCTCCGCCTGCTGGGATGTGGGGTCATCTGGGTCTCCCTCCTGGCCTGTTCTGGTGGCCCTGGGTGGTCTTGTACCTATTCATGCCGCTCGTTCCAGCTGACGACATGACCCGCGGGGATTGCTTGAGGGTCTTGCGTTCCGGTTCACTGGTTCCTGCCGGCGTGGGAGGGCTGGTTGCCGTTTGTCCGGTCAAGAAGGGAGTGCACACTGTTCACACCGGAGTGAGTGTTCAGCCGTTGATCCTTTGTGGCTCCCTCCTTGCATACTTCTGCTGACACGTGTTCATGCTCTCGCGAGTTCTGTGTGACCTGACCGCCAAACCCCGCCATCTGCTCACCGAGGCGGGCATCGGATACCGGTCCATGTCTCAGAGACACGCGGGCGGGGATGCCCGGATCAGATCTCAAGTCCTCTGGAATAGGCGGCGGGCATGGTGGGTACTAGGGTCAGGAAGGATCGTTGCGCGCATCTGGTCCGGAACCCGGCGGGAATTTTCGGTCCGGGCCGGCGTTAGGTCTGAGTATGAAAGCAATCGTGTACCGTGCCACCGGTGATCCGTCTGTTCTCGAGCTCGTCGACCGCGAGATCCGCGACCCGGGGCCCGGGGAGGCGCGCGTACGGATCGTGGTCTCCGCGGTGAACCCCACCGACTGGAAGTCGCGCCGCGGCGCCAAACCGGGCGAGCCCTTGCCCTTCGCGTCGGTCGTGCCGAACCAAGACGGCGCCGGAGTGGTGGACGCCGTTGGACCCAGTGTCGAGCATCTCCACGTCGGTGACAGGGTCTGGCTGGCCTTGGCCGCCTACCAGCGCGCCGACGGCGGGACAGCGCAGGAGTTCGCCGTCCTGCCGGCCGAGCGGGTCTTTCCGCTGCCGGAGAACGCCGGGTTCGACGTCGGCGCAAGCCTTGGCGTTCCCGCGATCACCGCCCACCGTGCACTGACCATCGCCGAGGACGGCCCGCGGCGGCTGCAGCCGGGAAGCCTGGACGGCAAAGTAGTTCTCGTCGCTGGAGGGGCCGGCGCCGTGGGCCATGCGGCGATCCAGCTCGCCAAGTGGGCCGGCGCCGTTGTGATCACGACCGTGAGCGGACCGGCCAAGGCTGCGCTGGTCACGGCTGCCGGCGCCGATCACGTCATCAATTACCGGGAAACCCACGCGGCCGCGGAGATCCGCCGGATCGCTCCCGAGGGCGTCGACCAGATTGTAGAGGTGGCACCCGCGCAGAACGCGGAACTCGACCTGGCGGTGGTCCGCAACCGCGGCTCGATCGCGGTCTACGCCAACAACGGCGGCGATCAGGTGAGTCTGGACGTGCGCAGGCATTTCAGCCTCAACGTCCGCTACCAGTTCGTGCTGCTCTACACCGTTGGCATGGCGGCCGTACAAGCCGCCGCCGAGGACATCAATGCGGCCATCGCCGACGGCGCCCTGCCGGTGGGAGAGGCCGCAGGCTTGCCGCTGCATCGTTTTGACCTGGCTGACACGGCTGCGGCCCACGCGGCGGTGGAAGAGGGCATCGTCGGCAAGGTGCTGATCGATGTGTCACCGGGCTAGCCAATATCGCTTCGGGAGCCTCGCGGGGATCATCACGCCGTGCAGCCGCGGGACTGAGCGGGCCGAGCAGTCCGGACTGCGGACCGGCAGCCCGGTACAGAAGGCCTCGTCTTCCGAGATGAAGTCCGGAGCGAAGAACGCAGCGGCCCAGCCGATAGCGGAATAGCTCATCAGGATCCCAGCCACCGGGACCCACCCTGGACCTGTCGCCACGACGACGGCGGCGGCCAGGATAGGCCCCAGACCGCAGGAAAGCACGGCACCGAAATCCTTGATCGCGCTCATCAGCTGCGATTCACACTGTTGGGGAATTGTCGCGATGGGGGATCGGGCGGAGGCGTCGCACTGGAGGACCGGCTTGCGGGGCACGCTTATCCGGGATGCTGTCGTCTCAGAACTGGATCCATGACCTGCGCTCCCCGGCGCCCACGTCTAGGGCACGACTAGCGATTCTCGATTCGATCGCTTCTAGGCATTTTTCGTCGGTGATAAGGACACTGGTGGCGCCACGAGTCGGTTGTACCGAAGGTCACTAGATCACGGCCCCAGGAAAACCATCACCGAACAGCCGCTCAACCTGGTGATTGGATCTTCTGGCCGTTCCGCGGAGGGGGCGCCGGGAAGAGGTGCGTGGGGACCGTCGAACGACGGTCCCCACGCATGTTTGACTTGCAGGTTGGCTACCGTGGTGTGAGTTCGGCCGTTGCCTCTGCGGCGCGGGGGGCGGCCGGGGCTGTGAAGTTGCGGCGCTGTTCTCGGCGTTCCATAGCGGTGGCCAGTAGTCCGAGGGCGATGTTGACGGTCATGAAGCCCAGTGCTGCGACGATCTGTGCCTGGAGAAGTGAGCGGCTGTAGTACGTGCCGATGACGGTCGCGCTACGCAGCAGTTCAAGGTAGCCGCCGAGCACGAAGGCCAGCGCGGTGCCCTTGAAGAGGATCACCATCTGGCTCACGAGGGCAGGGCTCATGGACCGCAGCGCCTGGGGCAGGAGGACCAGTTGCATGGTCCGGATCCCGGAGAATCCCAGGGCGTGCGCTGCTTCGGTTTGTCCGGAGGGAATGGCCTTTATTCCTGAGCGGAGGAGATCTCCGACGACGGCGCTGCTGAAGAGTGTCAGGGCGATGACGAGGAACCAGAAGTCGGAGAGTTTCAGCCCGTAGGAGGGCAGGACCAGGGACGTGAAGTAGAGCAGCAGGAGTAGCGGCACGCTGGCGAAGACGTCCGTAAACACACGGCAGGCGATGCGGACGGTTTTGCGGCGGGACAGCAGGCCGAAGGCGAGCAACGAACCAAAGAGCAGGGACAGGGCCATGCCGGCTGCTGCTGCGCGCAGGTTGTTGGCAAGTCCCTCTCCCAGGAGCGCCCACAGCCCCCATTGCGTGAACGGTTTCCATGCCGCGGCGCTGAATTCCCCGTGTGCCTCGAGTACCTGGTAGGCCGTGTACGCGCCGAGGGCCAGAGCGGCGATGCAGATGATTTCGATGACGGCGTGGCGGCGTCGGGCGCGGGGGCCCGGTTCATCGAACAGAGTTTTGGTAGTCATCGGCTGAATGCCGCCTTTCGGTCAATGAGGGCCACGAGCCGGCCGACGATGAGCCCGATCAGCAGGTAGCTGACCGCCGCTCCGCTGAAGATCAGGAACGGCTGGGCCTGGTCCACGGCGGCTTTGTTGGTGGCGAATGTCAGGTCGGCCACGCCGACCAAGGCAGCGACGGAGGTGTTTTTGATCATGGTGATCAGCACGTTTCCCAAGGGCTGGACAACGGTTCCGAAGGCCTGGGGCAATATCAGGTGCAGCATGGCCGGGCGGGGGCCGAACCCGAGGGCGCGGAGGGCTTCCAGTTCGCCTGAGGCGACGGTGTTGAGGCCGGAGCGCAGGGTTTCGCTGACGAACGGCGCCGTGTAGAGGACCAGGACTATTGCCGCCGAGGCGAAAAGAGAGTACTGGATGCCCAGGAGGGGGAGTCCGAAGACGAACAGGACCATTTGGACCGGCAGTGGAATGTTGCGGAAGACCGTGACGTAGGCGGTTGCGGCCACGGTGAGCGTGCGGATCGGGCTGACCCGCATTGCCGTCAGCATGGTTCCGAGTACCAATGCCCCGGTCCAGCCCAGCACGGTGAGTCCGAGGGTTATCACGACTCCGCTGGTGAAGTCCGCGGCATATCCGGAGAGGAAGGACATGGTGACTGCCTAGAGTGTGATGTGAGGTGCGGTGATGTCTGCAGGGCGCACCGCTCCGATGGTGCTGTCGTAGGCCGCCTTCCACTCGCCGTTGTCGGCGATTTTCTTGAGGAACCCGTCGAGGTAGTCGTGCCATGCGGTGTCGCCCTTGGCGGAGCCGATCGCGTATTCCTCCGTGGCGAGGTAGTCTCCGACGATTTTGAAGTCGTCCTTGTTCTGCTCGATCAGGCCCAGGAGGAGGGATTCGTTGGTGACGACGGCGTCGACCCGCTTTTGCTTCAACGCCTGTGCGCATTCGCTGTAGGTGCCGAAGAGGGTGAGTTTTGCCTGGGGGGCCAGGGCGGGGAGGAGCTGGGCGGCCCGTGCGCCTGTGGTGGTGCAGACGGGTTTGCCGTTGAGGTCGTTTTTGGTGGAGATGGATGATTCGTCCTTGCGGACCATGATGGACACGCCGCTCTCCAGATAGGGGCCGGCAAAGGCGACGACCTTTTTCCGTTCGTCGGTGACGGCGTAGGAGGCCAGGATCAGGTCGACTTTGTTCTGCTGGAGGAAGGCCTCGCGGTTGGCCGTTACGGCTTCGACGTATTCGATGTTGTCCTCGCTGCCGGTCAGGTCTTTGGCGATGCGCTTTGCCAGCTCGATGTCCAGTCCTTCCATCTGGCCGGTGACAGGGTTTTTGACACCGAACATCGGTTGATCGAATTTCACGCCGACGATGAGTTTGCCGCGCTGTTGGATCTTGCTCATGGTCGTTCCGGCGGCGAAGCTCTGCGACGGGGTGCTGCTGGCCGGCGAGGGGGAGCTGCCGCAGGCGGTGGCGCCGAGGGCCAGGGTTGCGGCGATCGCGACGGGGGCGAGGATGCGGAGGGTTTTCATGATTGTCCTTTTGGTGTGGGGCGTCGGCGTCGGTGCCGAGGCTGGTTGGGTGGGGGAGGGGATTAGTGCACGGAGGAGAGGAAGCTGCGGGCGCGGTCGCTCTCGGGGGCGGAGAAGAAGGTTTCGGGGTCTGCTGTTTCGACGATGGCGCCGTCGGCCATGAAGATGATGCGGTCTGCGCAGGACCGTGCGAAGGACATTTCATGGGTGACGACGAGCATGGTGGTCCCGCGTTCGGCCAGTTGGCGCATGGTGGCAAGGACGTCCTGGGTGGACTCCGGGTCCAGGGCTGAGGTGGGCTCGTCGAAGAGGATGACTTTGGGGTCCATGGCCAGGGCCCTGGCAATCGCAGCCCGTTGGGATTGTCCGCCGGAGAGCTGCGCGGGGAAGGAGCTGGCTTTGGCGCCGATGCCCACCATGTCCAGGAGTTCGCGGGCGCGCTGTTCGGCCACGGCTTTGTTCTGGCCCAGGATCTTCCGGGGAGCAAGGGTGATGTTGTCCAGGATGGTGCGGTTGGAGAACAGGTTGAAGGACTGGAACACCATGCCGACTTCGGTGCGGAATTTGAACAGTTCCCGTCCTTCGGCGGGCTGCGGTGCACCGTCGACGAGGATCTCGCCGCTGTCGATGGTTTCCAGCCGGTTGATGGTCCGGCAAAGGGTGGATTTACCGGAGCCGGAAGGGCCGAGGACGACGACGACTTCTCCGCGTTTGACGCTCAGGTTGATGTTTCGCAGGGCGTGCAGGGTGCCGAAGTGTTTTTCCACGGCCCGGAATTCGACGACGACGTCGCTTTCCGCAGGGAGTGTTGGGGTGGTTTCGGGCATGGGGGTATTCCTGTCTTGGGTTGCGGTGACGAGGTCTCCTGAACGAAAACCTGATGGATGGGGCGGTTGTGCTGGCCGGTCAGGGGAGGCCGAGCTCCTGGAGGGTGTTTGCCACCCGGTTTTCCTGTTGTTTAAGGAAGGTGCGGAAGGATTCGCCGGTGGTGAAGGCGTCGTCCCAGCCGTTGTCGGAGAGCGCCTGTTTCCAGGCCGGGGAATCATGGAGCCGGGTCAGCGCCTCGATCAGTCTTTTCTGGTCTGCCTCGGGGAGGCCCGGAGGTGCGAGGACACCGCGCCAGTTCGTGAAGACCAGGTCGATCCCAGATTCGCGGAGGGTGGGCGCCTGGATCCGTGCCTGGCGGTTTTTGCCTGAGACGGCCAGTACACGCAGCTGCCCGGAAGCGATCTGCTCCGCGTACTCTGCCAGGCCCGACGTTCCGAAGGTGACCTTCTTCTCCAACAGCGCCGGCAACAGCTCACCTCCGCCGGCATAGGGGCGGTAGTTCACGTCTTTGATCCGGATGCCGGCGGTGCGTGCCAGTTCCATCGGGAAGAGATGATCCGGGCCGCCGGCGGCCGAGCCGCCCCCCACCGTGATGGTTGCCGGCGAGTCCTTCCAGGCTGCGACCAGGTCCCCGACCGTCCGGTAGGGCGAGTCCGAGCGGACCAGGATGCCTTCGGGCTCCTCAAGCATTTTGGCCACGGGCGTGGCGTCGGAGGCGCTGATTTTGGAGCCGGTTGCGTAGCCGGAGCCGACAACACCCAGCCCCATCATCATCATGAGGCCAGGGTTTCCTGCCTCATTCATCAGCCGGGCCATGGCAACGGTGCCGCCGTCGCCTGTGACGTTGAAAATTTCGATGTGCCCGGCGATTCCGGAGTCTTCCATGACCCGGGCCGCGATCCGGGCGGTGATGTCATACCCGCCGCCGGGGCTGTTCGGGACCATCATGCGGGTCGCGGAGAGCGTCTCGGCTCCCGGGGCGGACGATCCACAGGCACTCAAAGTCAGGAGCAGCGCGACGGCTGCGGCTCTCGCGTACTTGGACAGGGTCATTCTGCTCCTCACCTCCTTGTGGTGTCCGCCGGGCCTTGGTGGCGTGGCTACTATCAAAGAGTGACTCAGGTCATGTCGGATGTCACTGTTAGCGAATCAATGGAGGTTGTGGTCTTTGTGGTCACGTTCACTGCCGGGTAGACGCCTCACTTTGTCGGGGCAGTTTCTGCTTCTGCAGCTTGGCGTGATCACGGCCGTTCTGCTGGCGGTCACGATGGTCTCGGTGACCCAGTCCCGGGCGGACTTCGTCGAAGTCCGCGGGCAGCGGATGTTGGCGATCGCAGAAAATCTGGCGTCCACACCGCTGGTCCGCGACGACATCACTGCTCCTCAGGCCTCCATCATGCTGGCGCCGGACGTGGACAAGTCCCGCGCCCTCTCCGGGGCTACGATCGTCGCCATCACTGATGCGCAGGGGACCGTCATTGCGTCCTCGGATCCGCAAACGGTGGGGGACACCGTGGATCTGGCCGCGGACCGGTCCCCTCTCGGGCGGTCCTGGACCGGGGACCTGACGCTGGGCGGCCGGCAGACCATCGGCGCCCGGGTCCCGGTCCTGCAGGCAGACGGAACCGTCAATGGCGTCGCCCTGGTGGCAGAGGAGTACCCTCCTTACGGCAGTGCACTGGCCGGGGCCGTGCCGGATCTGATGTTCTTCCTCGGAATGGGCGCCGCGCTGGGGCTTGCCGGCTCCTGGCTGTTGTCGCGTCTGATCCGCAGACGCACGCGGGGGCTGGAACCGGACGAAATCGCGGAACTGGCCGATAACCGTGAAGCGCTGCTCTACAGCATCCGCGAAGGCGTGATCGGCGTCGGGCTGGACGGCAAGATCACCCTGCTGAACCAGACCGCAACCGACCTGCTGGGGCTCCCGCCTGACGCCGCCGGGACGTCCGTCAAGGAGCTGCCGCTGGACGCGCACCTTAAGGACCTGCTGCTGGAAACGACCAACGGCGAGGAAACAATGGCAGTCAGCGGATCGCGATTGCTTGTGCTCAACCGCCGCACCGTCGGCAGCCACGGCCGGCCGATGGGAACTGTCACCACCCTGCGTGACCGGACCGAACTGGCCGAACTGGAAAGCCGGCTGGCGGCGAACCAGAGCATCACCGAAACGCTCCGCGCCCAGACGCACGAATTCCTGAACCAGCTCCACACCGTGTCGGGCCTGGTCCAGCTGGGCGAATTCGCTGACGTAAGAACCTTCATCGGCACCCTGACCCGCCGCCGCGCGGAGATCAACGATGAAATAGCCCAACGGATCAAAGACCCCTCCGTCGCCGCACTCCTCGTGGCCAAAACAAGCCTCGCCGCCGAATCCGGCATCGAACTTCGACTCTCCGGCGAATCACATCTGGGACCGATGGAGCCCTCACTGGCCGCCGACGTCATCACCGTCCTGGGGAACTTCATCGACAACGCCGTCGACGCCATCGCGGGCCTGGACGACGTCACGGTCCTCGTCGACGTCAGCGACAATGATTCCATGATCACCATCCGAGTCAGCGACCCGGGCCCCGGAGTTCCGGAGGACCTCGAGCAACGCATCTTCACCCGCGGCTTCAGCACCAAACCCGCCCCCGCGGCCGGACGAGGCGTGGGCCTGGCCCTGGTCCGACTCGTATGCTCCAAGCGGCACGGCTCTGTAACGGTCCGCAACGACGCCGGGGCCGTCTTCGAAGCCACGCTTCCCTACGCCGCCGTCGTCAGCCCATGATTGACGTACTCGTCGTCGAGGACGACTTCATGGTGGCCCGGATCCACACCCGGTTCGTTGAGCAGACTCCCGGCTTCCATGTTGTTGGAACGGCGTCCACCGGAAAGGACGCAAGAGAGGCTGTCCAAGGGCTTCGCCCGGACCTGGTCCTCCTGGACGTGCACCTGCCCGACATCAGCGGCCTTGACCTGCTCCGCGAGCTGCGTGCAGCGCGGGTGCCGGTCGGCGTCATCATCATCACCGCCGCCACGGAAGCCCACAGCGTCCGCGATGCCCTGGAAGGAGGGGCAGCCCACTACATCATCAAACCGTTTGAATACGAGGACCTCGCCGCCCAGCTTCGACGATTCCAGGAACGCCATGAGGCGTTGAACCAAGCCCGAGCGGCGGGACAGGAGGACATCAACAAGATCTTCGGATATTCGGCCCGGCCACTGGCCGAAGCCAGCCTCCGACTACCAAAGGGCTTGAGCACCGAAACTGCCACACTCATCGCCGCATCGCTTGAGGGCGGTGGCGAAATTTCCGCCTCTGACTGTGCAGACACCACCGGACTGTCCCGAGTCAGCGTCAGACGCTACCTCGAATACTTTGTCGAGACGGGACAGGCTGCCGTCCGCCTGGAATACGGCCGCGCAGGACGCCCGGAAAGAAAATACCGGCGATCGTGACCGGTGCATAGGAGCAGGACATACGCGCTGTTATGGGCGTTTGGGCAGCGAATTCCCGGTGACAGTTGATGTCTCTCCCATCGCCCGAACCTTCGGAACAGAGGGTTGGCCGCCGCGGCCTGGCTCTTAGGAAAATTGCCAGCCGAGCTCGCGCTCAGGAATGATGAGCTCCGTCGCTACCTTAAGCTCTATGCCATCAACGTGACACAGCCTGCGAAGCCCGTAGCCGTAATTCCCTTAGAACAGCGGCCAGGGCACCGCCGACATCTCACCGCTCGGAGCCGGAAACCGCCCTGCCAAGCGCAACCGGGCGCAGCGCGCGGCGAGCGATGCGATTTCTTCGGCGCTGAGCAAGTCCGCCAGGTTTCGGCCCAGCCCCCCGTGCAGTCCTTCGCTGACACGATCGATGCCGTCGCGTTCCTCGGCGGTCAGAGCGTCTCCCAGCCATCCCCACAGCACCGTGCGCAGCTTGTGGTCACGGTGAAAGGTGAGCCCATGGTCCACGCCGTGCCGGTGTCCGTCCGTCATGGCAAGAATATGGTCGCCTTTGCGGTCGGCGTTGTTGACGACCATGTCGAACACCGCCATGCGTCTGAGCGCTGGCGAGTCTTCGTGAACGAGGGCGACCATCCGTCCGTTCTCATCTCGTCCCTCCAGAACGTGTTTCCAGCCCGTCTCCGGCACGTGGTCCGTCGCCACCAGGTTCACGGCGCTTTGGGCGGGGTCTTGCTCCTGCCAGAGCTGCACCATTCCTTCGCCCATCGGACCATCGCGCAGCCAGGTGTGCGGCACGACGTCCCAGCCGAAGACCTGCGAGACCAGGTAGGCGGCCACCTCCCGGTGGGCCAGGGTGCCGTGGGGAAAATCCCGCAGCGGACTTTCGCCCGCTATCGGCTTATAGACGACCACCACATCGCCGATGCTGCCCAGAAATGTAGCGTTCGAAGCCGTCGTGATGCGGCCGGTGAGCGTCAGCTCGGCGGTCACTAGGTCCGGCGCTGGCATCAGAGCCCGGGAAGGGTGCAGGTGTGCCCGTCGGCGTCTATGGGGTAACCGCAGAGCGGGCACGTCGGACGCCCGGCGCCCACGATCTCACGGGTGCGCTTGGCGAATGCGCGGGCGGTGCCGACCGGCATTCGCACCAGCAGCATTTCGGGCTCGTTAGCGCCGTCCTCATCAAGCGATTCGTCGGCATCGGCATCGGCATCAGCATCGGTGATGGGGTAGGCCTCTAGTAGGACCTGGGCGGTGGTTGGGTCCCAACCTAAGCTCATGGCGCCGGTGCGAAACTGCTCCTGAACGGCCTCGAGCTGGTCATTGTCGACAAGTTCAAGGGGAGTACTCGTGGGAACG